>JAAYOX010000160.1 GCA_012520135.1 Clostridia bacterium | reverse complement strand
CTCTGCAGGTATAAATCCTCCTGTTCCAGCTTGGGCAGCAGCTTCTCCTGTAGCTGATCATTAGCCAAAGACAGAGCAATTTCCATCAGGTTCACATCAGGGTCCAGCCGGCGGGCCTGCCCCTCTCCCGCTAAAAGGGTTTTTCCTAACAGTAAAAAGGTCTCCGGCAACCTAATGTGATGCGTTAAAGAAATATTCATCATTCCTAACATCAGATTGCCTAAGTGAAGGTTGTCCTTCCCCAATCCTGAAACCTTATCTAAAAGCACTGCCGTATCTTCGTAGAGATGAGAAGGATTGTAGGGGCCTACTACCTGTCCCCACTCTAGGGTTAGCTCTGCCACTTTGGCGGCATCCCGCTGTTCTACTGCCACCAGGAGGACCAGCATCCTCCGACGAAATGCTTCGTCCAGGCGGCCCACAGAGCCAAAATCCACCCAGGCAATCTGACCGTCCCGCTGAAACAGAATATTACCCGGATGGGGATCCCCGTGAAAGATACCTTCTTGGAAGATCGGTACTAACAAAGACTGCAGCAACAGCCGGGCGGCCCGGCTCCGAGCTTCGGGGTTTAACTCCTCTGCTTTAACACCCGGAATATAGTCCATCACCAGGATTTCCTTAGTGGTATATTCCCAATGAACCACGGGAACGGTTACACCGGCAATATTCCTCAGGAGACCCCGAAAAATGTCCATATTGGAAGCTTCGTTGGTAAAATCCAGTTCCCGCTGGATTTTGCGGGAAAGATCGTCGATTACTTCTTCGATATCGATTAAGCGACCGGGAAAAGAACGAGCTATCCGGCGTTTATTGTTTCTCAGGATGGATAAATCCTCCTGGGCCAAATTCCTTAAGGAGGGTCTTTGAATTTTAACGGCTACTTCCCGTCCATCCTTTAAAACCCCTTTATGTACTTGAGCAATCGATGCGCCGGCTAAAGGTTCATAATCGAAGCGGCAAAACAGTTCCTCAGGGGCCATGCCAAAAGATTTACGAAACTGGGCCCTGACTTCCTCCGCCGGCAAAGGAAGTACTTTATCCTGAAGTTTTTCCAACTCCAAAGCCAATTCCGGGGGAATTAGGTCAGGCCTGGCACTCAAGAATTGCCCCAGTTTAATAAAAGTAGGGCCTAACTTTTCCATTGCTTGGCAGACATGCCGGTAAGGGCTGGCAGGGACTGCGCCTAGGGGCTTTTGATTTGGGGACAGAAAGTTTCTTCGCCAACCTGTTTCTATGGCAAGAGACCACAGCATCCCCAAAGCCACCCTCAGGATCTGCGCCAGCCGGCGTAAATTCCGATATCGCCACCACAATCTGATTAACATCTCAAGTCCCCCTTCAGTCTGCCACTAGTATTCTTGGTTGGGGACTTGCCTATGCAAAAAAGTTCAGCGAGCCGCTTTAAAGATGCTTCTTTTTAAGTCTTCTGCTGAAATATTAGGACTGCCGGCATTGACTCTATTCAGATGGACAGGGTCGGTAGTTTTCTTAATGGCACCGGATTTAATATTAAATATGTATCGTATACCTGCTTGGCGAGCTGCCTCTATGGTTACTTCATCATAAACACCGTAAGGTGCGGCAAAAAACTCAACCGGATGCTCGAGTCCCTTTTCCAGGATCTCTTTAGCCAGCTTTAAGTCTTGATAAACCCTTTGCTGTCTGGCTTCACGGCTTTCCTTCGTATTGGTTGTAAAATCAAAGATTTCGCCGGCCAGTACCGGTTTTAGCTTTCCATTTTGATTGACAGCCACCTTATAATGCCCGTCATAGCTATGGTTATGAAAACTAATGCCGCTTTCCTGCATCTCCAGCATTTGTTCCCAGGTCAGTTTGGGAATTTCCCCTTCTTTGCGGCCAATCCGGCTTACAATCATAAAGACCGTGGCCGGATAGCCATATTCCTTTAGGATTGGATATCCGTATTCATAAACACTTTCATAACCATCATCAAAGGTAATCACCACCGCATTAGGAGGTACTCCCTCCAAACCATCCAGAAACTTTCCCAATGCTTGGATCGGTATAACGTTAAACCCCTCGTCACGCAACATTTCCATATGCTTGGTAAATGTCTCCGGACTGATGGTTGCCGAGGTTTCCTCACCCGGACTTAGATGGTGATACATCAGCACCACGACTTTATCGGAATAAGGACCCGGGCTAAGATAGGCGAAGCCAAAAATAAGAATGAGTGATGCCATCACCACAATTAGAGCTATTCTATAGCGTTTCACCTGTAGGAGTATTCACCTCCTCCGGTTTTTTCTTTCAAAAAAAGGATAGGTCGTGTCCTATCCTTTTTCAACCCGAATTAGCTTTCTTTTTTCGGTTCCTGTTTTGATTCTTCGCTGGAAGCCTCAATGGTTGTCTGATCAGCTATCTCCTTGGCAGCCCCTTTGAATTCTCTAAGACCTCTGCCTAAAGCCCTACCCACTTCCGGCAATTTGCCGGGGCCAAAAATAATTAGTGCAATAGCCAGAATAAGAATTAATTCCCAAGGTCCAATACTAGGCAAAAAACCAAACATACAATATCGCCCCTTTCCAAGCAGAAACCCCTATTATCCTGATTGCTGCCTACCATAATAGTAAATCATCTTATTGGAAAAGTCCAGAGTTCCTTAGGGCATTAAAGGTGTTATCGAACAGCTACCTTTTTCACCACTGCTTCTTGATGGTACTCCCCATCCAGAAAAACTGCCTGGAGCATGGAATTGCCACACACTTCCCGTAAACTATGATATAAGTCCTGCACTGCGGTCCACACTTCATCTTCCCGCCCATAAACGGTAATACTCAATTTGGAAGTTTCATATTCCACCTCATGATACTTCAATCGTTCAACTACCTCATCAATTATTCCTTGTCTCATAGCCCCTTTAGGAATGGGAAATAACGATAACTGGCAGATGATCATTTAGTTGCCTCCCCGCTTACGGTATTAAAACACTCTACAACCCAACAGCTTTTAGTTATAAAGATCTTACCACCGCCTTTTTTCGAAATTTGTTAAAATTTCAGAAATAAATTATATGAAAGAATTTAATAAATACAAAAAACCTCCTTATCAACTAGAACTTAATCATAGCCTAACAAGGAGATCACAATAATTAACCAAATGGTGCCTCAGGGCGGAATCGAACCGCCGACACGAGGATTTTCAGTCCTCTGCTCTACCGACTGAGCTACCGAGGCAATTTGGCGGAGCTGACGGGAATCGAACCCGCGATCTTCGGCGTGACAGGCCGACATGTTAACCGCTACACTACAGCTCCTGATTAATGGTGGGCGATGACGGGCTTGAACCGCCGACATCCTGCTTGTAAGGCAGGCGCTCTCCCAACTGAGCTAATCGCCCATTATGCAAGCATAATT
>JAAYOX010000159.1 GCA_012520135.1 Clostridia bacterium | reverse complement strand
GGCTGCCTGGCCACTGCCCGGGCAATGGCCACTCTCTGCCGTTCTCCCCAGGACAGGTTTTCCACCAAGGAGAAACACTTGTGTTCCAGCCCTACTTTAGCCAGGGCATTTTTAGCCTCTGCTTCCATTTGGCGGGAAGGGAGGCCTAAAATACGCAGACCCAGCATTACATTCTCCAATGCATTTCTGCCGTTGATTAAGTTAAATTCCTGGGATACAGGCCCTATTTTTCTTCTTAAGCTTCTGATGGCATCGGATTTCGGTTTAATCATAGACTGCCCCAGGACATTCAAGTCCCCTTTAGTGGGAGTTTCAATACCTATCAGCAATTTCAAGAGGCTGGTCTTGCCGGAACCGCTGGGACCAAGCACATAAACAAGTTCCCCTTGCTCAATTGAAAAGGATATATTATTCAAAGCCATTGTCCCGTCGGGATATTCTAACTGAATTTCTATTGCTTTGATCATCGGTAGCCCTCTCCTAAGCCTGATTTTGCAAAAAAGCAGGGATTATTAACAATTCCACCTTCTTTTCGCCGATTTCAATGGAACGGAGCACATTATTGCCTATTAAGGGTTTAAAATCGATAACGAGTTTATTGTTCTGCAGGAGTTTATTGATACTGTTATCATCTAATGGAAGATCATAAAAGGTTCCTTTGGTAACCTGAAACATGATAGCCGTTTTTTCCTCGATCACAAAGACTCCATCCAGCACAAGGCGGCTTTCCGGCAAGACCAGTGAGGCTTGACCGGGGGAAAACCGGAAAACAATACCGGATAATTGAGGATAGCCGGCGATGATCTCGTTAAAGGTATCCTCCTCTAAGGCGCCGTGGATACCTCTTAAGGATACTCTCGTTTTCAACGCGTCCAGGGGAATTTTGTCCCATTCAATTATTTCTGTCAGCTCTTTAATGGTTTTTGAGAAGAAAGGCATTAATTTCTCCCATGTGTGTTGCATCCCGGTTAGCTGTTCCTGAAAGAATTCTTTTTCTTTTGCCAAAGAGGAAAGATGTTCTTCCATTTGTTTTCTGAGCACCATAGATTGTTGACGGGTCTGTTCCAATTGTTCTTGTTTGGCGGCCAATTCAGCCATTTTCTCATCATGCTTTTCTTTTTCTTTAACTAATTCAGTTTTACTTTCTTCAATGGACTGCAGCAATCGCTGGGTATTTCCCGCCAAGTCCCTCAGCAGGTTAATCCTGCTTAGAAAATCTCCAAGGTCCTTGGAGTCAAGCAAAATTTCCAAATAAGACGCCGGGCCCATCCTTTGGTAGGTTTTTAATACCTGTTCAAGTCCTTGTAATGTCTTTTGGTTGCGGCGTTGTTGTAGTCCAATTTCATTTTCCAGTTCTTTTATTTCATTGGCTATCCGGTCCATATCCTTGCCCAGTCTGTCTGCTTCCCGGTCCAGGTTGTCCAGCATCAGAGTGAGGGTAAACAGTTCTTGAAACAGTTCATTTTCCCTTAAAGACAGCCAAGACAGTTCTTCTTCAATAGGCAGGAAGGGATCGGCTTGCCCCGCCGCCTGGGAGGATACAAGGACAAATACTAGCATTAGACCGAAACTGAAAATCAGCATCATTTTTTGGAAAGAAAAACCGGCCATGTCGCTCCCTCTTTTTCTCGTAAATACAGGGATTATTCTATTTTGTTTACTGAAAACCTTTCATTGCCGGTTTATTTTAAACTGGTTTGCAAGTGGTGATCCTGTTATAATAACTTTGGTTACATTATTTGAAAAAATATCAAAACAAAGAGGGTGCTAAATTGCTGAAAGAATTTAAAGAATTTGCAATCAAAGGAAATGTGATCGATCTGGCAGTTGGTGTAATAATCGGCGGGGCCTTTGGCAAAATTGTCACTTCTCTGGTCAATGATATGCTTATGCCTGCTATCGGCGTACTATTGGGTGGAGTAAATTTCACCGATTTAAAGTACGTTATCACCCCTGCCAGCGGTGATGCTGCAGAAGTAGCTATCCTTTACGGTTCATTTATGCAGTCAGTCGTAGACTTCCTGATTATTGCTTTTTCTGTTTTTATGTTCGTCAAATTTCTTTCATCCTTAAAAAAGAAGGAACCGGAAGCTCCACCTGCTCCACCCGTCCCAAGCCAAGAAGTAGTTCTGCTAGAGGAAATCCGCGATTTACTCAAGCAAAAACAGTAATCCGGCAGTGGAATAATAGCTCCTATTCTTGACCTTCTTCCGGATTTGGTTGAGAATAAAGGTGCAAGGAAAAAGTGGGGGAGGAATGGCATTATGTCCAAAAAGGTATACCGGTCTAAAAGAGACAGGATGCTGGGTGGTGTTTGTGGGGGTATAGCCGATTATTTTAACGTTGATGTGGTGTTAGTCAGATTGCTGTGGGTTTTGGCCTTCCTGGCAGAAGGTATAGGACTGATTGTTTATATTATTGCTTGGGTAATTATCCCTGAAGAAAGCTATACAAGTATCGGCCCCTCCAGAGGAGAATCTAGTTGGGGTTCCCGTGAGAATAGCAATATGCTCTTTGGTTTGTTGGCTATCTGTTTAGGTATCTTTTTCTTAGCCAGACAATTTATGCCTTCCATCCCTTGGCATAGTCTCTGGCCCGTTGTTCTGATTCTGGTAGGCATTGGAATTATAGTTGGCGGTTTTCAGAGGAAGAGCTAATGAATACGGGGCGTGTTATACAGGGTTTTGTGGTTGTCGTCATTGGCATTATATTGTTACTTAATCAACAGGGCCTTATTGATTGGTCCATCTGGCCCTATTTAATCCAGTTTTGGCCTGTCTTATTGATTATTTGGGGCATCCAGTTAATTTTTAATAAGTCTAAGTTTTCCTTATGGTTGTCCCTATTTTTGCTCATAGGGGTACTGGCAGTTGCTTACGGCCTTTGGAACAGCTATGAGTATTCCGCAGGCAGTCACGATTCAGTCCTTAATCAAGAAAATATTCCCGTTGAATCGGATATTAAGGAAGCCAAGTTAAAGCTGGATTATGGAGCGGGACAGCTACATATATTAGACAGCAAGGATGCAGCACTTACCTTAAATTATAACTATCCAAAACCGAAAATAGATTCCCAAACTAAAGGAAAAGAAGCCGAATACAAGATTTATCAAGGGGCTGATTCATGGCCCAGGTTTATCCCCAACCGGGTTGGCGGTGAGTGGGCACTTCAGTTGCCCCAAGGTGTGGTTTGGGATGTAGACGTAAATGTGGGGGCCATTAAAGGTGAACTTGATTTCAGGGAAATTGAGCTTAACTACCTGGATTTGAATGCCGGGGCGGGGGATATTAGTCTTCGCTTCGGAGATAGGGGATTAAGCACTAAAGTCAGGGTTAGCGCAGCTGCTACAAATATCAAAGTGTTTGTCCCGGAAACAGTAAATCTGCATATTGATCTTGAAGGGGCATTAAATGATCATAATTTAGATGTTGCCGGTCTGGTAAAAATGGGCGACTACTATGTGTATACACCCGATAACCGGTCATACTCAAATCTCGAATTGGAATTCACCGGGGCCGCCAATCGACTGGAATTGGTACGAGTACCTGACGGCAATTAAAAACACAGGCTATCCGGCCTGTGTTCTTCTTTTCGCTTACTTTACAAAGATCAGCGCATTACTCAAATCCCTACCCGGTTTAACTAAATAACTGCCGTTTAAGTAGATGCCGGAGGAGGCACCTCCATCCAAGTTCATGGCCTGGACGGCGCCTAATTCTTTCATTATCTCCGCTAAGGTCTGCATGTTAGCAACAGTGTTGATTAGGATTATATCCCCTTGAGGGTTAACTCCAATAGCACTTCGGGTCAAAGACTGAGTGAGGATTTTGTCCTCCGTAAAGCCTTCAGCCGCGGGATTTACAATAATCCTGCCGTCTTTGATCAAACTGGGTCCTGCGCCCACGGCCGTGATTACGTCAGTCCAGTCTACTTCCTTTCCCTCCAGGTTAGTATAGGAAACTTCATAATCCACCGTAGTTCCTAGCTGAAATCGATTGGCTAGGTATTTTTCGCTTCCATGGAGGGAAATGACAAAGCCGTTAGCCGGAATCTCCACATCTTCATTTTCCCCAATCTTTGTTACTTTCCCATCTGCTACTACAATATTAGTTCCATGGGAGAAGCCCAGGTTTTTACCCCAAGCGGAATTAAAAAGAAAAGCCAGATTACCGGTTTCCGACGGCCAATGGTTGACCCCGAAAGCGTACCAGTTATTTGGGTATTTAAAGGAACCTTCCGTACTCCCACTGATTTTAATGCGGAGTCTTTCCATTTTCACTTGTCCATCTTTGGTAAAGCCAAAGGCGGAACCGGTATTACCGATATGGACAACCTGACCGTCTTTGATCAGTTGATTCCAGGGGACCGGTATGCCTTCATAGGCACTGAAAAAAGTGCCGTTAACGGCAACCACTGCATTATTGGCTTTAGCCATGTCAGCCAAGCTTTGGGTTGTGCCTACTTGTCCGTTAGCCAAGGCAATTTTGGGTTTTAGCCCGGAATTGGCGGGAATAATTACACCGGTAACATTTGTCCCGTTGATTTTTTTCGTAAAACTTTGAACTGTAGCTGATGAAGACGCCGCCGGTGCGGTCGATGAGGATACTTTTACTTGAATAGTTTTTCCTTCGAAGGTTATTGAGGCCGTATGGGTGCCGGGATTCCAGTCAATTTTGGCCCCAAGGGCTTCCGCCACAAAACGCAAGGGAAGATATGTAGACCCGTCACGAATTAAGGGAGCAGTTTCTAATACTTGCGGGGTACCGTTGACCTTGGCATTCTTATTATTCACCTGAAGCATAACTAAAAGGCTATCCTTTTCAACGGCAACCTCTTGGCTTTCAGGCAGCCATTGAACCGTGGCCCCCATGCTCTGAAAAACGCCTCTTACGGGGATCATGGTACTGCCATTATAAATAAAACCATTAAAATTGTCTGCTGCTAAAGCCGGCGAAATTAAGGAAAAAACGAGTACCATAATCACAAACCATTTGCAAAACTGTTTTACCATCTGCCAGATCCCTCCATTACCAAATATCATACTTAATACTATACCAGATTTAATCCTGTAACGGGAAAATCAGAAAAAAAGTTTCCGAACTACGGAAATAGAGAGAGTTGCTTGATAGGTCGCCTCTTAACCGGCAGGTCGTAGAAAACCGCCACCTTGGTTTCATTAAGTTCTTACCACTCTATTTCGATAAGATCTCAAATTATTGGATATTTTTCATAATTTTGTTCAAGTTTGTGTTCCAGATTACATTTTATTGAAGCCAGTCCCGTTATAATGATGGAGAAAAATGCCTTCTGGAAGGATGCAAAAAGCCGGCATTAAAAAAATTTAATAAAGTGAGGTTTTTTAAATGAGAAGCATTAGGACTAAACTGGTTACGTATTTTACTGTCTTAATCCTATTGGCAGCGATTGCCATCGGGCTGATCTCCATTAAGGAAGCCAAGGAGTCATTAACCCAAGAAGCTGAAAGAAACTTGATCGCATTGGCCGCCGGAGTAGCCGGCCTTACGGAGAGCCGGATCGAGACCCAGGTACGTACATTAGAGATGATCGCAATGAATCAAGCTATCCAGAGCATGGATTGGGAGCAGCAGCAGCCTATTCTGGCAAGGGTGCTACCAAATACCAATTTCCTTGATATAGGAGTAGTTCTACCTGACGGTACAGCTTATTACACTGACGGAACTGTAAGTCAATTAGGGGATCGTGAGTATGTTAAGAAGGCTTTAAACGGTGAGACGAATGTGTCTGATTTGATTATCAGCCGTGTTACTAATGAGCTGGTTTTAATGTATGCCACTCCCATCAAAAGGGATGGCAGAATTGTAGGGGCTCTAATAGGTCGACATGATGGGAATTCTTTAAGCGATCTCACTAATGATATTAAGTTTGGTGACCATGGTTACGCTTATATGATTAACGGCCAGGGAACGGTGATTGCTCATCCTGATCAGGAACAGGTTTTTAACCAGTTTAACCCTATTGTTGAGGTCCAGGCAGATCAAAGCCTGAGTTCGGTAGCGACACTGTTTGAACAAATGCTGGTGGAAAAAGCGGGCGCTGACGCTTATACTTTTGAGGGTCAGGACTTGTATGCCGGTTATGCACCTGTTGAGGGTACCGATTGGATTATGATTGTAACAGCAGATCTGGATGAAGTTCTATCGGCAGTTCCCGGGTTGGTAAGAAATATATTGCTGGTTGTGGTTGGAGGGCTGGTAGTAAGTATGGCTCTTATTTTGATTTTAGGTCATTCTCTTGCCAATCCTATCGTCCGGATGGCAGAGAAAGCGGAAGCGATAGCCAGGTTGGATCTTACCCAGGAAGTGCCTGCAGTTGATCTTCGAAGAAAAGATGAAATTGGCATATTGGCTAAGTCTTTAAACAGCATTATCGGAAGCCTGAGGGAAGTAATTCAGGTCATTGGTAATTCATCTGAGCAGGTGGCAGTTGCTTCGGAGCAGTTAACGGCAGCCTCTCAAACTGCCGCCGGCTCGGCAGCAGAGGTGGCCAAAACCATGGAAGAGATTGCTAAAGGTGCTGCCCAACAGGCCGGTGATACGGAAAACGGAGCAGCTAAAGGAATGTTAGTTGGAGAGTTAGTGGAAACAGAGCAGAAAGATGTGCAGGCCGTCAATGTGGCTACTAACCGGATTGCGGAAATTATCGAGGAAGGTCTCCGGGAAATAGAAAAGCTGTACCAGATTACTGAAGAAAGCAACCGGGCGGCCAAGAGTATTGTTGATGTGATCATCAAAACCAACGAGAGTTCCAATAAAATCGGGGAAGCAAGTAACGTGATCAGTTCCATCGCCGACCAGACTAACTTACTGGCTTTAAACGCGGCAATTGAAGCGGCGAGAGCAGGGGAAGCAGGTAAAGGATTTGCCGTGGTAGCTGAGGAAATCAGGAAACTGGCTGAGCAATCATCTGCTTCTACTAAAGCTATCGATGAAATCGTGGTGGAGCTGCAAAATAATGCTCAAGATGCCGTAAAAACTATGGAAAAAGTGAATCCCATTACAGAACTACAGGCAGAAGTTGCTTCGAACAACAAGAATAAATACATGGAAATTGCCGGAGCCATCAAAGACGTGGAAAAAGCGGTGGAAGAGTTGAATGCTTCCACGGATAAACTGGAACAGACGAAAAATGAGATAGTCAATACCTTGCAGAATCTTTCCGCCATTGCCGAGGAAAATTCGGCGGCTACCGAAGAAGTAATGGCTTCAATGGAAGAACAAAGTGCATCCATCCAACAAATTGCCAGCTCCAGTGAGAGTTTGGCGGAGTTAACTCAAAACCTTCGTTCAGTGATCATGAAGTTTAAAATCTGATTTAACAGGGGATATATCCATCCCCTGTTTACCATTCCATCCCCCTTGTGGAATTTAT
>JAAYOX010000158.1 GCA_012520135.1 Clostridia bacterium | reverse complement strand
ATCCAGCGGGACCGTCACGCCGAATTTATCAATACCCTGGCCCTAATCGGTTCTTCACTGGACAAATTCGCCACGGAACTCCGCCACCTCCAGAGGACGGAAGTGCTGGAAACGGAAGAACCCTTTGCTAAAGGGCAAAAAGGCTCCTCAGCCATGCCCCACAAGAAAAACCCGATTATCTGCGAACGGATCTCCGGCCTGGCTCGTATCCTCCGGGGCCACGCCATCACTGCCATGGAAAACGTAGCTCTTTGGCATGAAAGGGATATTTCCCATTCTTCAGCAGAGAGGGTAATTCTGCCGGACAGCACCATCCTGCTGGATTACATGTTGGACAAGTTTACTTTCGTTATGGATAACTTGGTTGTCCACCAGGAGAACATGCTGAAAAACCTTGAACAAACCCAAGGACTGGTTTTTTCCCAAAGAGTACTACTAGCCTTAATTGATAAAGGAGTATTGCGGGAAACCGCTTATGCCTGGGTACAGCGAAATGCTTTGAAGGCTTGGGAGCAAAGAACCGGTTTCAAAGAATTAATCCTTAACGATGAAGAGATCAGGGAATACCTGACCGTTAAGGAGATTGAAAAGTTGTTTGATTATACTTACCACCTGAAAAACGTTGAGCACATTTTCAAAAGAATAGGCCTTTAGGCGGATAAAGGAGGAGTTAAGCTTGGTCACCAAACAGGAGCAGCTCTATGAAGGAAAAGCAAAAAAGATTAACGGTACTAATGATCCGGGACTATACTGGGTGGAATACAAGGACGATGCTACTGCCTTTAACAACCTGAAGAAAGGCACCATCGCCGGCAAGGGGTATTACAACAACCAAATTTCCGCTCTGCTTTTTTCCTATTTAAAGGAACAGAGCATTCCCAATCATTTCGTTAAACTCCTGGGAGACCGGGAAATGCTGGTGCAAGCCCTGGAGATCATTCCTTTAGAAGTGATTGTCAGGAATATAGCGGCCGGTAGCCTCTCCAAACGATTGGGGATTCCGGAAGGAACAACACTTAAGAAGACAGTACTGGAATTTTGCTATAAGTCTGACGAGTTGGGAGACCCGATGATTAATGAGGATCATATTGCCGCTTTGGAATTGGCTACTCCTCAGGAAATTGCCCTCATTAAAGAACAAGCTTATCAAATCAGCGAAAAACTGTCTGCCAGGTATTTGGAAGCTAATCTGATCCTGGTGGACTTTAAGTTGGAATTCGGCCGGTACCAAGGCCAGGTACTGTTAGGAGATGAGATCTCCCCGGATACCTGTCGCCTGTGGGATAAAGATACCCGGAAGAAGCTAGATAAAGATCGTTTTCGCCAGGATCTGGGACAAGTAGAAGAAGCTTACGCCGAAGTACTGGCACGCTTGCGGGGAGGCAACTAGATGGACCGGTACAAACCCCATGAGGAATGCGGCGTCTTCGGTATTTTCGCCCCGGGAACCGACGGGGCCACCCTGGCTTATTACGGTCTTTATGCCCTGCAGCACCGGGGGCAGGAAAGTGCCGGAATTGCCGTTTCCGACGGTAAGCAGATCCAGGTACACAAAAACAAGGGACTGGTGGCGGAAGCCTTTCCCGAAGAAACTCTAAACCGGCTTAAAGGACATATTGCCATCGGCCATGTGCGTTTTGGAGACGAAGCACCTCCTTCCCTGTCTAACGCTCAACCCCTGACTTTTAACTACTTGCGGGGATCAGTTGCTTTAGCCCACAACGGAAAATTAGTCAACGGTCAGGAACTCCGCCACCGGCTAGCCGTTAACGGTTCCATCTTTCAATCAGACTCTGAAGCGGAGATATTTGTCAATCTTATTGCCCGTTACGGCCAAAATCCCCTGGAAGAGGCTTTAATGAAGTGCATGATCGATATCAAAGGGGCTTATGCCCTGGTGGTGATGAGTGAAAATCAACTCATCGGCATCCGGGATCCCAACGGCATCCGTCCCTTATGTCTGGGAAAACTGGGAGACGGGTACGTATTGGCTTCAGAGTCTTGTGCTCTGGACACCATCGGTGCCACCCTGATCCGGGACGTGGAACCGGGGGAAATCATCGTCATCGATGAAAAGGGCTTAAGATCTTTTAAAACAATGGTTCCTTCCCGGCAATCTGTTTGTATCTTTGAATATATTTACCTGGCCCGTCCTGACAGTACCATCGACGGGGAAACCGTTAACATCGTCCGCCGGGAAATGGGTAAACAACTGGCCAAAGAAGTCAATTTGGAGGCAGACATGGTGGTACCCATCCCGGATTCCGGCACCCCCGCCGCCGTCGGCTATGCAGAAGCTACCGGACTTCCCTTCCGGGATGGCTTAATGAAAAATCGCTACATCGGCCGCACTTTCATCCGGCCTTCCCAAAAAATCAGGGATGTGGCAGTACGCCTAAAGCTGAACCCTATCCGGGAAATTGTGGAGGGAAAACGGATTATCCTGGTGGATGATTCCCTGGTCCGGGGCACAACCGGCAAAAAAATCATTCAAATGCTCCGGAAAACTAATGTAAAAGAGATTCATATGCTGATTACTTCCCCTCCGGTCCTCTATCCCTGTTATTACGGGATAGATACTTCCGCCCGGGACGACTTGATTGCCGCTTGTTACGATTTAGAAGGTACCCGCAAGCATATCGGAGCCGACAGCCTCCATTACCTGAGCTTGGAGGGTCTGCTCAATTCTTTTAAAGGAAACAAAGACAGGTTTTGCACTGCCTGTTTTAACGGAGATTACATAGCAGGAAAACCGGAAGGGGGTTCTTTCCTTGGATAAGCAAAGAAAAACCATCAGCTACCGGGAGGCCGGCGTGGACATCGATGCCGGCAACCGGACCGTGGAACTGATTAAAGAACATGTTCAATCTACTACCATACCGGGAGTTTTGACCGGATTAGGCGGTTTTGGCGGCTTATTCGCCTTAACCGGGGACTACCGGGAGCCGGTGCTGGTTTCCTCCACTGACGGAGTAGGCACTAAACTGAAAGTAGCTTTCGAACTGGACCGGCATGATACCATCGGCATCGATCTGGTGGCCATGTGTGTTAATGATATCCTGGTCCAAGGAGCCAAGCCTCTTTTCTTTTTAGATTACCTGGCGGTAGGCAAACTTCTTCCGGAAAAGGCAGCCAACATTGTTAAAGGAATTGCCGAGGGCTGCCGCCAAGCCGGTTGCGCCTTAATCGGCGGTGAAACGGCGGAAATGCCCGGCTTGTATGCTCAGGATCATTATGATTTGGCAGGCTTTGCGGTAGGAATTGTAGAACGGAGCCGGATTATTGACGGCTCCCAGGTGAAAGCCGGAGACCGGCTGATTGGATTAGCCTCTACCGGGCTACATTCCAACGGTTATTCTTTGGCCCGGAAAGTCCTGTTTGATGATGAACATAAACATCCTAGAGACAGCATGATTGATTTTCACTATCTGAAAGAGGAATTGCTGGTACCTACCAGGATCTATGTGCCTTACATATTGCCTTTATTGGAAAGATACTCGATTAAAGCCATGGCTCATATTACCGGCGGGGGACTGGTGGAAAACCTGCCCCGGGTCTTCCCCTCTCACTTAGATGCGGAAATCGACAGGCACAGTTGGAACATCCCCCCTATTTTCGATTTAATCGCCCAAAAAGGACCGGTGGCGCCTGAAGAAATGTACCGCACTTTTAACATGGGCATCGGTTTTGTCCTCATCGTCTCTCCGGAAGAGGAAACTCCCATCCGGCAGGCACTGGAGAAGCAGGGTCTTGAAACTTATTCCATTGGTGTCATGGTGCCCGGTTCAGGCAAAACCAGACTTTAGAAGAGACCCGGGGACGGTTCTCCTGCCTCATTGACAAAAGAGCAAAAGAGAAAGGAGCAGGAAAAAGTGTGCCGAATTGCCGTTTTAGCTTCGGGAAGAGGCTCCAACCTGGAAGCAATAATTCAGGCTTGGAAGGCAGGGGAATTAGGAGGAGAAATAGCGCTGGTGCTCTCCGACAACCCTAAGGCCCGGGCCCTGGAAAGAGCCGCCAAATATAAGATACCCCATCAAGTGGTCAACCCGGCTTCCTACTCCAACCGGGAGGCTTTCGACGAGGCGTTAATTGAGGTTCTCAAAGAATATCAGGTGGAATTAATCGTCTTGGCCGGGTATATGAGGCTCATCTCGGCCCGGGTGTTACAGGCTTTTCCCTGGAAAATCATTAACATCCACCCTTCCCTGCTGCCTGCTTTTCCCGGTCTCAATGCCCAGGAACAAGCTTGGCAGTATGGAGTTAAATACTCGGGCTGTACCGTTCATTTTGTTGACGAAGGAATGGATACAGGCCCCATCATTGCCCAACGGGTGGTTCCGGTACTGCCCGGGGATACTGTTACCGATTTAACGGACAGGATTTTAAAAGAGGAGCACCGCCTGTATCCCCAGGTCATCAGGTGGTTTGCCGAGGGACGGGTGATCCTCCAAGGCCGGAAAGTGTTGATTAAAGGAGAGTGAACCCTCTTGAAAGTACTGGTTGTAGGTTCCGGGGGACGGGAACATACCCTGGTTTGGAAATTGTCTCAAAGCCCCAGGGTTAATAAAATTTACTGCGCCCCGGGTAATGCAGGCATTAGTTCCCTGGCGGAATGTGTACCCATTAAGGTATCGGATTTGGAAAGCTTGCGAGATTTTGCCCTGGCACAAAAAGTTGATTTAACCGTGGTAGGACCGGAAGCCCCTTTAGTGGCCGGACTCATTGACATCTTTGAGGAAGCAGGACTTAAAGTCTTCGGTCCCAACAAAGCTGCAGCCCAATTGGAAGGCAGTAAGTCTTTTGCCAAGGAACTAATGGCCAAATACGGGATTCCTACCGGGCATTTTAAAACTTTCACGGAACCGGAAGCCGCCAAAGCATACATACGGCAACTGAATACTCCCTGTGTAGTTAAAGTGGACGGTTTAGCCGCCGGTAAAGGTGTGGTGGTGGCCATGAAACCCGAAGAGGCACTCCAAGCTGTAGATGATTTAACGGCTAATAATCAGGAGGCAGCCGCTACCCTGTTGGTGGAAGAGTTTCTCCAGGGAGAAGAAGTAACCGTCATGGCCTTTGCCGACGGTAATGCTGTGAGACCCATGGTCTGGGCCCAGGATCACAAGCGAGTTTATGATGGAGATGAAGGACCTAATACGGGAGGCATGGGAGCTTATAGCCCCACCGGTTTGGAAACGCCGGAATTGGAACGGCAAATCTACCGGGAAATCCTGGTACCCACGGTAAAGGCCATGGCCCAGGAGGGCCGGCCCTTTCGAGGTATTCTCTATGCGGGATTAATCTTGACCCGGGAAGGCCCCAAGGTGCTGGAATACAACGCCCGTTTCGGGGACCCGGAATGCCAAGTGATCCTGCCCCGACTCAAGTCGGATTTAGTGGACATTATAGAAGCCGTTTTAGACGGCAAGCTGGCTAATCTGGATATTAGTTGGAGTGAGGAAGCTGCAGCTTGCGTGGTTATGGCTTCGGGAGGCTATCCGGGAAAATATGAAGTAGGTTATCCTATTTCAGGGCTGGAAAATCTGCCACAGGCTGTTGTAGTTTTTCATGCCGGCACCACCCATGACCACGGGCAGATCGTCACCGGCGGGGGCCGGGTACTGGGGATCACCGGTTTGGGAGCTACATTGGAAAAGGCGGTAGCCAGTGCTTATTCCGGGGTAGATCGGATCCGCTTTACCAACCGCCACTGCCGGATGGACATTGCCTGGCGAGCCTTTCGCCGGCAGCAAATCAAATAATAATTTAACTTGGTTCCCGTTTATTAGCCTAGCAATAAAAAATTGGATAGGAAAAGTTTTGCCTGTACAGTATACTATTGGAAAGACTACTAATGAGAAAGGGTGTCGCTCCACATGAAAAAACAAGTAAAAAACAATGTCTATTGGGTAGGCAAGGTAGACTGGGACCTTAGAACTTTCCATGGTTACGAATACACCACTCATCGCGGCTCCACATACAACTCTTATCTAATTCAGGAAGAAAAAACCGTCTTAATTGACACGGTATGGCTTCCTTTCGCTGACGAGTTCGTGGAAAACCTGGCCGGTGAAATCGATTTAAAGCAAATTGACTATATCATTGCTAACCACGGGGAAGTGGATCACAGCGGGGCTCTCCCGGCTTTGATGAAACACATTCCCGATACCCCCATTTATTGTACCGCCAATGCGGTTAAATCTTTAAAGGGACAATATCATCAGGATTGGAATTTTCAGGTGGTTAAAACCGGCGATAAACTGGATCTTGGCAACGGAAAAGAACTCATCTTTGTGGAAATGGCCATGCTCCACTGGCCCGACAGTATGGCTGCCTATCTGACCCAAGATAACATCTTGTTCAGTAACGATGCTTTCGGACAGCATCTTGCTACGGACAAGCTATTCAATGACTTGGTAGACCAGTGTGCTTTGTTTCAGGAATCTATTAAATACTATGCCAATATCTTGACACCATTTAACCCGATGCTCAGAAGAAAGCTGGATGAGGTATTGTCCCTTAATCTGCCCATTGATATGATCGCCACCAGCCACGGAGTCATCTGGCGGGACAATCCCATCCAAATCGTCAACAAGTACGCTGAATGGGCCGCCGATTACCAGGAAAACCAGATCACAGTAGTCTACGATACTATGTGGAACGGCACCAAGCTGCTGGCAGAAAGAATCGCTGAAGGCATCCGGGCCGCCGATCCGGAAGTAGTAGTCAAAATTTATAACCTGTCCATCAGCGATGTCAATGATGTCATCACCGAAGTATTCAAATCCAAATCCGTTGTAGTCGGCTCCCCCACCATTAATAACGGCATCCTTCATGCTGTGGCGGGCTTTGTGGACATGATGAAAGGGCTGAAATTCAAGAACAAAAAGGCGGCAGCTTTTGGCTGCTACGGCTGGAGCGGTGAATCCGTCAAGCTAATCAACGAGTTGTTGGAAAAAGCAGGCTTTGCCTTAATTAATGAAGGTTTCAGAAATCCTTGGAATCCTGATGAAGAGCAACAAGCCAAAGCTTTTGAATTCGGCAAGTCAATTGCAAACGCCTAAAACAATAACACCGCCACCGGCGGTGTTTCTGCTTGCCGACAAGCTACATCTTTCCAACCGGTGTTAATCGTGGGCTTCAGAGGAGCCCGGTTTGGGGATGAGCTCAGTCGCCTTCTGATGCCTCCGAAATCGCACCCTGCGGGTGCTCATGCCGTCGGCATTGTCCCTCAGGCTCCATCGCTCTTTTGATTTTGGCTCCAATTCAGCCCTTCGATTAACACCGGTTGTCCTTTTGTAGACAGTCTAAAGCGGCTCCATTAAGCCGCCTGAGCTATTTACTTAGGGATTTCCATAAGCAAACTCTTTTCTCCAACCCGTCAATCGCCAGGTAAAGCAAAAAGCCCAGGCGGCTTAATGGAGCCGCT
>JAAYOX010000157.1 GCA_012520135.1 Clostridia bacterium | reverse complement strand
TGAATTGTTATGCTAATTCTGATTAATTTGTTTTATAATTAAAATATGGTAAGTATTATCCACCAAGGTAAGGAGGGATTATTTTGAAGCAGATTCTGGTGCGTGCCGAGAACTGTCTAGGGTGCAAGAGCTGTGAGTTGGCTTGTGCCGTGGCCCACTCGGAGAGCAAGACCCTTTTTGGGGCTGTCTTTGAAGAGCCCAAACCGCAAAAACGGGTCTTTGTGGAGGGGGACGGGGTCTTTAACTTTCCTCTTCAGTGCCGCCAATGCACAGACAAGCCCTGTGTCCATGCCTGCATGGCAGGAGCCATGTATTGGGACCGGGAAACCGGTTTGGTGCAGCTGGACAGTGCCCGCTGTGTCGGATGCTGGATGTGTGTAATGGTTTGTCCTTTCGGTGTGATTGCCCAAGGAGCGGATCAACGGGCAGCCAAGTGTGATCGCTGTCGAGAACTGGATTATCAACCGGCCTGTGTAGATGCCTGTCCCACTAAAGCTCTTCAGTTTGTTCCTGTTTCCCGGTTTACCCAAAGTGGAAGAAAATCTTATCTAACGCAAATTGCTAAGGAGGTTGAATAAGATGACCATGGTCAAAACGATTGATCCTGCTGCGGAAGTATTGCTGAAAAAAGCGGCTCGGGATAATGTGGAAACCGTTTGGGATCGGTATGAAGCCCAGCAACCCCAGTGTGGTTTCGGTAGTCTGGGTATTTGTTGCCGTCATTGTGTCCAGGGACCTTGTCGTGTTGACCCTTTTGGTACTGGCCCCCAAAGGGGTATTTGCGGGGCTACGGCAGAAGTAATAGTAACCCGAAACCTCCTTCGTCAAGTAGCGGGGGGAGCCGCGGCCCATGTGGATCATGCATATGAAGCGGTTGAAGCCCTTGAATTAGCGGCGGAAGGTAAAATAAATTATGAAATAGCAGACGAGAAAAAGCTGAAGTCCATTGCTCAGGCGCTGGGGTTGGAGACGGAAGGAAAGGACAAAAAGGAACTGGCGTTAGCAGTGGTGGAAGCAGCCTATCAGGATGCAGGCAATCATACCAAAAAACCCATTCGCTGGCTGACGGCCAATGTTCCCAAAGAAAGGCTGGCAGTCTGGGAGGGTTTAGGTATCCTGCCCCGCAACCCGGACCGGGAGATACGGGAAGCACTACACCAGACAACTATGGGTATGGACGCCGATCCGGTGAACCTGGTATTGGCTACCGCCAAACAGGGTCTGGTTGACGGCTATTCCGGATTGAAGCTTGGTACCGATATCCAGGACATACTCTTTGGCACACCTATGCCTGTGGTGACGGAAGCCAACCTGGGTGTACTGCAAAAGGATAAAGTCAACCTGATCCTTCACGGTCACGTACCCCTCCTTTCGGAGAAAATTGTTTATTGGGCTAAAGCTTTGGAAGAAGAAGCCAAGGCTAATGGCAGCCAGGGGATTCAAGTCGCCGGCATTTGCTGCACCGGGAACGAAGTGCTAATGCGTCAGGGAGTACCTTTGGCTACCAATTACCTGGCCCAGGAATTGGCCATCGTCACCGGAGCAGTAGACACCATGGTGGTTGACGTACAGTGTATCATGCCCTCCTTGGCCCGGGTAGCTGCTTGTTACCATACGGAGTTGATTACCACTTCTCCCATTGTGAAAATCCCGGGAGCCACTCATGTGCCTTTCTCCCTGGAAAATGCCGATGAGGCGGCTCAGGAGATCGTAAGGAAGGCAATCGCCAACTTTGCTAAACGAGATGAAAACAAAATTCAAATTCCCGACTATAAAGCCAAGATCGTGGCCGGTTTCAGTGTGGAAGCCATCGTGGAGGCATTGGCCAAACTCAATGCTGAGGATCCCTTAAAGCCTTTGGTTGATAACATCGCCAACGGTAATATTGTGGGAGTTGTAGCCACTGTTGGCTGTAATAATGTGAAGGTGACCCAGGATCAGTTCCATGTAGAATTGGTAAAGGAACTGCTGAAAAACAATGTTCTGGTAGTAGCCACCGGCTGTTCTGCCCATGCTCTGGCTAAAGCAGGGTTCCTGAATTCAGAAGGAGCAGAGAAGTATGCGGGAGAAGGACTTAAGGCGGTCTTGACTGCCATCGGAGAAGCTGCCGGTCTTGGTGGACCCCTGCCGCCGGTGCTGCATATGGGTAGCTGCGTTGACAACTCCCGGATCGGAGACTTGGTCACCGCCTTGGCTGGATACTTAAAGGTTGACAGTGCCCAATTGCCGGTAGCCGCCAGTGCTCCCGAACCCCAGCATGAAAAAGCCCTCAGTATCGGTACCTGGGCAGTAGCCATGGGTATTACCACTCATCTGGGCGTAGTGCCTCCGGTACTGGGTAGCCCGGAAGTTGCCAAGCTCCTGACAGAGGGGTTAACTGAAGTCATCGGTGGCAAATTCTATGTAGAAACAGATCCGGTCAAGGCAGCGGAAGGGTTAATCGCCGATATTCGCGCTAAAAGAGCAGCACTGGGACTACCCAATTAGGGGGCGTCCCGGATGAAATATGTAGTAATAGGCAATAGTGCTGCCGGTTTATTTGCTGTGGAAGAAATTCGCCGCCGGGATCCGGAAGGTGAAATAACAGTCTTGACGGCGGATAATGTACCGTATTATTCCCGGTGTTTGACTACCTATTATCTGGCAGGGGATATCCCCGTGGAACGGCTATACCTGAGGCCTGATGATTTTGCTCCCAGGCTGGGTTTGGAGATTGCTTATGGTGCGGAAGTAACCGGTCTTATTGTTCAGAGCCAGGTAGTCCTCACTAGGGATGGCAGAGAATGGCCATATGACAAGCTCCTGTTGGCTACGGGAGCCTCTGCCAATACCCTGGCCGTTCCCGGGGCTGATTTGCCGGAAGTATTTACTTTGCGGCATATGTCTGATGCCAGGGCCATAGATGCTTTGATTCCTTCCTGCCGGGAAGCGGTGGTGGTAGGCGGAGGGCTGGTTTCCTTGAAATCCGCTTATGCGCTGCTAAAAAGGGGACTAAAAGTGACCGTGGTGGTTTCCTCTACCCGGATCTTATCCCAAATGCTGGATACTCATTCTGCCGGCCATGTGGCCCGGCACCTGAGAAATCATGGCATGAACATTATTTTAGGTGCGGATGTAGCTGGCATCAACGGTAGGGAACATGTAGAAAGCGTCACTTTGGCTGACGGTAGGGAACTGAACGCTCAACTGGTGATTACCGGGAAAGGTGTACGCCCCAATACCGGTTATTTAGCCGGTTCACCCATCGCTGTGGGACAGGGAATTAAGGTTAATGACCGTTTGGAGACTAACGTGCCCAATGTCTATGCTGCCGGAGATGTGGTGGAGAGTTGGGACCGGGTTTTGGAACGCCAAACCGTTAACGCCACCTGGCCTAATGCCACCACCCAAGGCCGCATTGCCGGTGCCAATATGGCCGGGGCCAATGAACAGTACCTGGGATCCATGGGCCTAAATTCCGTAGACTTTTTTGGCTTGTCGGTGATCTCCGCCGGTGTTGTTAAGACGCCGGCCTTGGCTAACGGAGGATCGGCCTGGCAGGTTAAGGAGCAGTGGAAGCCAACCGGCAAGGGAATACCTGCTTACCAAAGGCTGGTTTTCAAAGATAACATCCTGAAAGGCTATGTGCTGTTGGGTGATACCGGCAAAGCCGGTGTTCTCACAAGCCTAATCCGGGAAGGGAAGCCTTACCGGTCCAGGGTGATGGAAAGTTAGATATGACAAAGCCCCTTAGCTGCTAATTGGCAGAAGGGGCTTGTTGTTGTTTTTTACGAATAATTTGTATACAATAATAACAACAAAGAGGAGGTGTTATCTATGCCAAATATCAAACCTATCTCAGATTTAAGAAACTATAATGAAGTTCTGCGAGATATTTGTGTAGGTGAGCCGGTGTTTTTAACCAAAAATGGCAGAGGGAAATATGTCATCGTAGATATAAACGAATATGAAAAACTGAAGGCTTCGTTAAAACTCTTATCCCAGCTTGCCCAAGGAGAGCAGGCCGGCAAAGAAAAGGGCTGGAGGACTGTTGAGGAAGTTGAAGCGGAGCTGGGGCTAAATGACATATAAAATAAGGATTTCTCCAAAGGCGCAAGATGACTTGGCAGAAATCAAAAGTTATATTTCTCAGGAACTTTGTAATCCCCAGGCAGCTACGAAATTGGTTTCTAAAATCATGGAGAGAATTCGGGGGCTATCCGAGTTTCCTGAAATGGGTGCTCCTTTGTCTTCTGTCATAGATATTCATACAGAATACCGTTTTCTTGTTTGTGGTAATTATTTAGTATTTTACAGACTTGAAGATGGAAATGTATTTGTGTCACGAGTTATATATGGTAAGCGAAACTATATGAGGATTCTGTTCGGTAGTTTGACTGTTAATGGCCATTGACAATCCCCCTGAATTATTGGTTGTAAAAAGTAACAGTGGGGTATATAATTATCTCAGGCAAGAAATAATATATTACTGATATAGCAGGAAACTAGATTATGGGTGACGAGTACCTAGGTACCCCCCATAGTCGACGTTTCCTTTTTATTTGGTTAAGAGTATATTTCTAGAAAAACAAACATTTTCCTCCATAATTAGAATGCTTGTCATAAATATAAATCGGCAGTAAATTTGAACTATTTTTTAGAATTCTATTCAATGGTTTTCCAGCCTCTTGCTGTTGACCCTTCCCCTGATAATCCAATAAGTGACATTGCCGTTGTAATCGCCCTTTTTTGCTAGTTCTTCGTTGCAGTTGGGACAGAACAGGTTGCCTTCATGTTCTTCAAAATTAATTTCAGAAGCTATTATTCTGGGAACCTGCAGCTTTATAAATCCCCTTTTCCTCCTTTTGCATAGACTACTACAGGGGTTTTGCATTGCCCACAAGAGACTTCCGGTGGAAAGGTATTTCGTCTTTTTCAGTATCTGGGATTCTTATATTTCATCTCGTTACCTTCCCAGCCTTCTCTTGAGACTACCGGTGGTAGGCCTTATAACATTTTGGTATTAAAGGCGCCTCTGGTCATAATATATACTTCTTTATTTTTTCTTTTCAAAGTAACTTTTGTTCCTAACTGCTCATTGCAGTTGGGGCATAATAATGCTCCGGGTTTCTCGGATAAATCGACGGAGCTTTTAACAACCCGATCGATATGCATTCTTAATAAATTTCCCTTACCAACTTTTTGATAGACAGCAATATCTGATTTGCAGTGGCCACAGCAGATCAATAGAGTATAGCTGCCTTTTACTTTTCTATAATGAGGATTATGGTAAATCAAACAATCACCTTCCCCTTGCTTCAACTGTCCCTGCTTTTATTTTCTGTGGTCATAGTTAGGAGAGACTTTGTAAAGGATAAATATAGCGTTTGCATTTTCAATTTTACCAGAAAGGCGGCTACTGCCCCAAGTGTTGGACGTAATTCGGCCGGCCATATAATCATGAATCTAAAGAGTAAAATACTAAATTAGATAAAATTGCTTTAGCCAGTATTTGGCATTAGGGGCTTTATTTTGATATTTGGCAAAGTTATAATGTTGTTAACAAGGGTCCTAAAGAAAGGGGGCTTCTCAATTGTCCCGAAAGGTATACACTGTCGACGAAATAAAAGATATAGTATGTCAAGTTGCAAAGGAATACGGTATTGAAAGAGTGACTCTTTTTGGCTCCTATGCCAGGGGTGAGGCAAAGCCTGATAGCGATGTTGATCTTCGAATTGATAAGGGACAATTAAGGGGCATTTTTCAACTCTCAGGTTTTCTGCTTGATCTTGAAGAACAGCTCAATACTCGAGTAGATGTGTTAACAACAGATAGCATTAGTGGTCATTTTCTTGAGCGAATAAAGAAGGAGGAAATACTTCTTTATGAACATTAATGAAAGAGACCATGAAATATTACAAAGCATCAATAAAAGCACCTGCCAATGAACAGGTGTTTTTTAGATCAATAAATTTGCCAAGTTTTAATTTTAGTATTAAGATACTAAAATTAAAACTTGGTATATTGACATGTTCCCCTGCCAAATGTTAGAATAAATTAGCCTTTGGAAATGTACGGAAAGGAGGGGCTGTTTTGGATCCAAATATCGAAATTGCATTGAACATTTTTTATCAACGGGAAATAATCTCCAGAGAGCAGTTGCTGACTGAAATCCTAAGAGTGAAACAAACAATGGCAGCCCTGAAAGCAGAGGGTAGCCCTGAATTGCCGGAAGACAAAGAACGGTTGTTTCAGGTAATGAAAAAGACTACGGAACAGGAATTAGGTTACTTCCCGGGTGATAGAGATTTTTTCGCCAAAATCTATGAGGTTTGCAGGGAAGTGGACTTAATTGAATTCACCTTATCCATTTATAAAAACGACAGGCTAGGCACTGTTATCGCACCGGCCTATCTGATAGATCTTATTCATCAATATATAGACTCTAGGAAAACCAATTCAATTTTAATCCCGGAAGCAGAAAAACACCTGGCAGGACTGGTTTCCCTGGTGGAAAGATATCCGGACAAGCAGTTTACTTTTACTACTGAGCTTTACAAAATGTATTTGATGCTGTCCCTTGGTTTTGATAGGTATGAAAATGTGAAAGTAAAGCATCTGTCAATTTATTCAAGCACAATTATGGAGGGAAAATTCGATTATATTTACACCCTTCCCCATTTTGCCGGCAAGTGGGAGGGGGATAGGGAGCAATATATTACAAATCAGACAGACGGTATCGCTATTGAAAATTTGCTGCCATTGTTGTCGACCTCAGGTACTCTGACCGCTATCGTACCGGCTCGTTTGGCATTTGCCGGAGACAGCTTTGCAAAGCTGCGCACTCATATTACAGATAACTATCATCTGGACAGTGTTTTTATCATTCCGGAAGGAACTTTTAGGCCTTACACAGCCATTAAGACTTATATGTTGAATATCTCAATAGAACCATCTGAGACGGTTACCATAGGGACTATTACATATGAGAATGGAAAAGTAGCTGTTGACGAGCAGAAAAGGATTGCCACAACTATTTTTTCCCGACAAGAAGACTGGCGAGTGGAATTGATGCTGTCTGATGACGATGAAAATCTTAAAAAGTTTAGGGAATCCAGCCATCAAAAGGTAAAACTGAAAGAGGTTGCCGAGGTATTCAGGGGCAAGTCCGTTTTGAAAAAGGATACTACCCCCGGAGGAAATATCAGTGTTCTCAATATCTCCAACATTGAAAACGGGCAAATCAATTACAACGAGATGGATACCATTGCTGAAGAAGAACGTAAAGTCAAAAGATACGAATTGGCTGACGGGGATGTTGTGCTGTCTTGTAGAGGTACGGCCATCAAATCAGCAGTGTTTCAACAACAGAAAAAGCCCATTATTGCTTCAGCCAATTTAATTGTGGTTCGTCCAAAAAAAGAAGTAATGGGGGAGTACATCAGAATCTTTTTTGAAAGCCCTATAGGTAGAACCTTGATTAAAAGCTTTCAGCGAGGCACAACGGTAATGAATATTAATTACTTAGATATTATGGAAATAGAACTCCCGTTGCTCCCCTTAAATGAACAAGCAGCAATGGTAAGCAAGTATAACCAAGAGTGGGCAGCTTATAAGAAGGCTGTTGAGGAAGCGGAAACCAGATGGAATCAAACAAAAACCTCTATTTATAATCAATTACTATAGGAGGAACATAATATGGCAGTCAACCTGGAATTTGAAAACAAGTTATGGGAAATGGCAGATAAGCTCCGGGGGAATATTGAACCTTCAGATTATAAGGACGTGGTCTTGGGACTAATTTTCCTGAAATACATTTCCGATAGTTTTGAAGAAAAATACAATGAACTGGTAGCGGAAGGGGAAGGCTTTGAGGAGGATCGGGATGCTTACATAGCGAGTAATGTATTCTATGTACCCCCCAGTGCCAGATGGGAGCACATTAAAAACAATGCTAAACAAAGCACCATTGGTCAAATCATCGATGACGCCATGATAGCCATTGAACGGGAAAACAAAAGCTTGAAAGGGGTCCTTCCCAAAAACTATGCCAGACCGGAACTGGATAAGACGAAACTGGGAGAACTGATCGATTTATTCTCTTTTAATCTAGGTAATAAGGAAGCCAAAGCCCAGGATATTCTGGGCAGGGTCTATGAATATTTCCTGGGCAAGTTCGGTTCCAGTCAGGGAGAATTCTATACACCGCCTACCATTGTGAAGTTGTTAGTGGGCATGATTGAACCTTATAAGGGGCGAGTGTACGACCCTTGCTGCGGTTCAGGAGGGATGTTCGTTCAGTCAGCAAGGTTTGTAGAAGAGCACCAGGGTAGAAAAGACGATATCTATATTTACGGCCAGGAGTATACGGCAACTACCTGGCGGTTGTGCAAGATGAACCTGGCTATCCGTGGCATTGATGCCAACTTGGGCAGCAGGGACGCGGACACCTTTGGCAATGACCTCCATAAAAATTTAAGGGCTGATTTTATATTAGCCAATCCTCCCTTCAATATGAGCGACTATACCCTTATTCAAGATGATCCCAGGTGGAAGTACGGGATACCCCCGGCTAATAACGCCAACTATGCCTGGATTCAGCATATCATCAGCAAGCTGTCGCCAAAAGGGGTAGCCGGTTTTGTAATGGCTAACGGTTCCATGAGTACCGCTACAAACGCAGAAGCGGAAATCCGGAAAAACATCATTGAAGCTCGACTGGTCGACTGTATAGTTACCATGCCTTCAAACCTATTTTACAATGTTACTATTCCCGTTTGCTTGTGGTTTTTATCCCAAAAAAGAGAAAACAGGAAAGATAAGATTCTCTTTATCGATGCCCGGAAGATGGGCCATATGGTAACACGTAAACATAGGGAGTTCTCCCAGGAGGAAATAGCCAAAATCTGTGACACTTACCATAACTGGCGTGACGGAAAACCGGAGTACGAGGACATTCTAGGTTTCTGCAAATCGGCTTCTATTGAGGAAGTCAGAGAAAATGATTATATCCTCACTCCGGGGAGATATGTAGGTATTGAAATCAATGAAGAAGACGATGAGCCGTTCGATGAAAAAATGGCCAGATTGACAGCGGAACTGGCTGAGATGTTTGACAAATCTCGTGAGCTGGAAGAAGAAATCAGACGGCGTTTGGGGGCGATTGGTTATGGGTTGTAGGGAATGGAAGAAGGTGAGATTCGGTGAGGCCTGTTATATCAACAAAAACACTTATTCTAAAAGTGATAATTGGGCTTTTGTCAATTATCTTGATACGGGGAATATAACTGAGAATCGCATTGATAGTATCCAGTATTTTGATACAGCCAAGGAGAAACTTCCCAGCAGGGCAAAGCGAAAAGTATCTTCAAATGACATTATATTTTCTACAGTTAGGCCAAATCAGAAACACTACGGAATTATAAAAAAACCAGTGAAGAATATGCTGGTGTCCACTGGCTTTGCCGTAATTACCGCTAAACCTTCTTTGGCCGATAGCCGGTTTCTTTATTATTATTTAACACAAGAACATATAGTTAATTTTTTGCATATGATTGGTGAGCACAGCACTTCGGCATATCCATCAATTAAGCCAAGTGATATTGAAGGTTTAGAAATTATGCTACCGACTCTTATAGAGCAAAAATTCATCGCTAAAACCCTTTCCTGCCTTGACGAAAAGATCGAACTCAATAACCGCATCAACAAAATCCTTGAGGAAATAGCTCAGGCAGTCTTTAAAAGCTGGTTTGTGGATTTTGAGCCGTTCCAGGATGGTGAATTTGAGGACAGTGGGTTAGGGAGGATACCTAAAGGGTGGCACGGAGGAGTGTTATCTGATCTAATTACTGTAAAATACGGAAAAGACCACAAAAAGCTTGCCGAGGGAAGTATTCCAGTTTATGGGTCAGGGGGAATAATGCGGTATGTAAATAAGCCTTTATGTACATCCGAATCTGTTTTAATTCCTCGGAAAGGCACTCTTAATAATATTATGTATGTTAATGAGCCTTTTTGGTCGGTTGATACAATGTTTTTTTCCGAAATGAAATATCCTAATTGTGCCAAGTATGTATATTTCCTCTTAAAAAACAAGGATCTTCAATTGATGAATACAGGTTCAGCAGTGCCTAGTATGACAACAGAAATATTGAATTCGCTCCCAGTAATCATTCCTCCAAATGAGGTGATAAGGCAATTTGATGAAACTGTAACATCTATGTTTTTCCATATGCAAGCAAACTACAAGGAAAATACGGTGTTGTCGAAACTACGTGACACTCTATTACCAAAACTCATATCCGGAAAAATCCGGGTACCCATCGAGGAGGTGTAGCCTGTGGCCAGGGGTAGCTTTTATGAATCCCATTTAGAAGAAGCTGCTTTGGAGTGGTTTGAGGAATTAGGTTATGAAGTAGTCTTCGGTCCGGATATTGCCCCGGATGGGGACTATCCGGAACGGGAAGATTACGGGGATGTAGTACTGGTGGAAAGGCTCAGGGAAGCATTAACCCGCATCAACCCCAAATTGCCCGGTGATGCCATCGAAGATGCCGTCAGGCAGATTATGATTCCCCAAAGTCCCAGCCTCATCATGAACAACAAAGCGTTTCAGAAAATGCTCACTGACGGTGTTGATGTATCCGTTAAGCAGTCAGACGGAGGGTACCGAACTGAGAAAGCCTATCTCTTTGATTTTGAAAACCCGTTGAATAATGATTTTATGGCGGTTAACCAGTTTACCGTGGTGGAACATGGCTCAGAGAAGCGTCCGGATCTGGTTGTCTTTGTTAACGGTATTCCCCTGGTGGTGATTGAACTTAAGAGTGCCAGTGATGAAAATGTTGACATTACCGATGCCTATCATCAACTCCAGACATATCTGAACACTATTTCTTCCCTTTTTACATATAACTCTTTTTTGGTAATCAGTGATGGCAGCAATGCCAGGGCCGGGACTCTCACTGCCGATGAAGATCGCTTTATGGTTTGGCGGACCATTGAAGGCGATGAAGTGGCTCCCCAGTCAGTACCCCAGCTGGAAGTATTGATTAAGGGAATGTTTGAGTGGGTGCGTTTTCTCGACATTATCAGGCATTTCGTGTTGTTCCAAAGTGACGGTACCGAAACCATCAAAATTCTGGCCGGTTATCATCAGTATCATGCAGTCAATAAAGCCGTCGAAAGCACCATGCGGGCAACCCATGAAAAAGGGGACAGGCGAATCGGGGTTATTTGGCATACTCAGGGAAGTGGGAAGAGCTTGTCCATGGTCTTTTATACAGGGAAATTGGTGATCAGCCGGGAATTGGAGAACCCAACTATAGTGGTGATTACTGACAGAAATGATTTGGACGATCAACTCTATTCGACCTTCCTAAAGAGCAAAGAACTGTTGAGGAATACCCCCGTGCAAGCGGAAGACAGGCAACATCTCAGGGCATTGTTGAACAATCGTACCAGTGGAGGAATCATTTTTACCACTATTCAGAAGTTTGCACCCACGACGGAATTAAAAGAAGGCGATACACCTTACACAACAGGTGCAGCTGCAGAGAGTCAGGCTGAATATGATCAAGTTCTGACTGATCGCAAAAATGTGATTGTAATTGCTGATGAAGCCCATCGCAGCCAGTATGGATTCGGAGCCCAGGTAGTAAAAGGGAAAACAGAAGCGCATATCAAATACGGTTTTGCCAAATACATGCGTGACAGTTTGCCTAATGCGTCTTTTATCGGCTTCACCGGAACCCCGGTAGAGCTTACCGATAAAAACACCAGGGCGGTCTTTGGTGATTATATTGACATTTACGATATGACCAGGGCCGTTGAAGACGGAACAACAGTCAAAATCTTTTATGAAAGCAGAATTGCCAAACTTGAACTGCCGGAAGAGATGAAGCCACGAATCGATGCCGAATATGAGGAAATCACAGAGCATCAGGAATATACCCAAAGAGAAAAGCTGAAGAGCAAATGGGCCAGACTGGAGGCTATCGTCGGAGCCAGGGAGCGAGTCTGGCAAATTGCCCATGATATTGTGGAGCATTTCGAAAAACGGGAGTTGTCCCAGGAAAATGAAGGCGGCAAAGGAATGATTGTGGTAATGAGCCGCAGAATCGCCATTGATCTGTACAAAGAGATTGTGGCTCTCCGCCCTGATTGGCACAGCGACGATCTGATGCAAGGAAAAATCAAGGTCGTTATGACCGGCAGTTCCTCG
>JAAYOX010000156.1 GCA_012520135.1 Clostridia bacterium | reverse complement strand
CCGGATCCGGGATAATTTGCAAATCGGTGCCAACCAGTATGTTTTCAAGTTACAGGGTATTGAAGTCGCTTCCAGTGAAATATTGCCCGGTTACTGGCTGGCGATGAATCCCGGCGGCTTGCCGGAGGAGGTGGAAGGCGTACCCACTAAAGAGCCTACTTTCGGTTTACCGGCTTGGTGGGTTACCATGGCTGAAAAAGAAAAATTGGAGCTACAAGGTTATACAGTAGTGGATCCTACTACAGTCTTGATTACCCATCTGACGGAGTTTATCAAGGGCAACGCTGCGGAATTGTTGGGCAGGCAGGAAGTGAAAGAACTCCTGGAAAAAGTAAAGGAAACTTCTCCTGCCGTAGTGGAAGAATTGGTGCCGGAACTCTTGTCTTACGGTGAAGTGCAGAAAGTATTGCAGAATCTGTTGGCTGAACGAGTTCCCATTCGCAATCTGGTCGTAATTTTGGAAACACTGGCAGACAATGCCCGGGTAACCAGGGACATTGATTATTTGACTGAAAGTGTGCGGCAAGCTCTTAGACGGACTATTTCTAAACAGTATGGGGGTCCGGAGGGCAAGCTGCAGGTGATTACTTTGCACCCGGAAGTGGAGCAAGCCCTGGCAGATGGTATGCAACAAACCCAAGCCGGCAATTTTCCGGTGCTGGGGCCTGAGGTTACCCAAAGGATTTACGATAATTTAACTCCTTTGGTGGAGCGATTAGCAATGATGGGACACCCACCTGTGGTGTTGTGTTCCTCCAAAGCCCGGCTTTTATTCCGCCGGTTGACGGAGAGGTTTTTACCTAACTTGGTGGTTTTGGCTTATGGAGAGTTAGTGCCTGAACTGGAAGTTGAATCCGTAGGGACGGTGACGCTCAAATGATTGTAAAAAGATATTTGGCTGCCTCGATGCCGGAGGCCATGGAAAAAATCAAGCGAGATTTAGGTCCGGAGGCAGTGATATTATCTACGCGGCAAGTACCTGCTGAAGGTTGGCGGCGGTTTTTCGGGTTTCGAAAGCTTGAAGTAACGGCTGCTCTGGAAGAAGCAGCTGCTACCAGGGATGCTGAATTAGATTTAAGGAAAGAAGTAAAGGAACTGCGGCAGTTAGTCGTTGATTTGAAAAGAAATATGGCGGCTCCTTCACTTCAGGTAGAACCTCAGTCCTACGGTTCTTCTTGGCGGGAACTGTTGGCTAAAATGGAGATTCATGGAGAACTCAGTGACCAACTGGTGGCAGATCTGGGGCAACCGGGGGGCGGCCGGGAAAAGGAAGTATTGATCCGGCAGCTTTCCAACCTGCTGGCCGATTACACCGGTTTGACCGAGAGCAGAGTCTATTGTTTTGTAGGGCCTACCGGAGTGGGGAAGACCACAACCTTAGCCAAGCTGGCGGCTCATGCGGCTCTTTATCACAATCGAAAGACAGCGGTGATCACTGCCGATACCTACCGGATCGGAGCGGTGGATCAACTACGGATTTATGCAGATATCTTGAATGTGCCTTTGGAAGTGGTGATGTCTCCTGCTGAAATGGAGGAAGCATTTCATCGTCACCAGGATAAAGATACTATTTTTGTGGATACTGCCGGCAGACCTTCGGGAAATCAAGAGCAACTGGTAGAAATGCAACGAATACTTGCAGCTATTCCCGACAAAACCACTTTTTTGGTGTTAAGCTGCACCACCAAAAGTAGCGACATGCTGAAAATTGCCGATGATTTCCGAGTTGCCGGTTATAATCAATTAATTTTTACTAAAGCAGATGAAACCAGTTCTTTGGGTGCTATTCTGAGCGTGGCCGGTCATACCGGTTGTCCTGTAGCTTATGTGACAGTGGGCCAAAATGTCCCCGATGATATTGTTAGGGCTGAACCGGAAAAACTGGCTACTTTAATGGTGGAGGCTTTAGCATGATGATGGATCAGGCTTCCCGTTTACGAGAATTAGTTAGCCGAAATGCTGCAAAAAATGTAACAAGATCAATGGAAGCAAATAACACCCGCATTTTGGCGGTGGCCAGCGGTAAAGGGGGAGTAGGGAAAAGTAATCTGGTGGTCAACCTTGCTGTTGCCCTAGCCCAACAGGGGAAAAAAGTTGTTGTGTTCGATGCGGATTTGGGGATGGCCAATATAGATATCCTCATGGGTATAGTTCCGCGCTGTAATCTCTATGATGTATTATACGGTAGGAAAGAGTTAAAAGAGGTAGTCGTTAAAGGACCCGAGGGTATAGAAGTTATTCCCGGAGGTTCCGGTATACAGGAGCTGGCTAATCTGTCTCCCGAGCGACAAGAAAAGCTGTTGAATGCTCTTCAGCAATTAGCAGCAGGTGCAGATTACCTGCTAATCGATACAGGGGCAGGAATCTCCCGGGTCGTCGTCGCTTTTTTGGGAGCGGCACAGGAAGTGATTATTGTAGCTACTCCTGAACCTACTTCACTAACAGATGCATATGGTCTAATCAAGATCTTAGCTAAATATGGTGATCATGCCAATATCAAGACAGTCATCAACCGAGTAACCAACAGGAGAGACGGAGAAAACACCGGCGAAAAGCTGAGAATGACCGCCCTTCGATTTCTCAATCTGGAACTGGAAACCTTAGGCTATATTAGAGAAGATAAATATTTGGTGAAAGCGGTGAAGGAGCAGGAACCCCTGCTACTGAAATACCCTTACGCCGGTGCTTCGGAGGATATTCAAATTTTAGCCGGTAGGTTGCTGCAGATGAAGATAGATAAGCCTATGGGCGTACAAAAATTTTTTCACCGGCTGCAGCGTTTATTTGGTTAGGGAGGTTATCACACTTTGGAAAAAGTGAAGCTGGAAAAATATTTAGGGATTGACGGCAAAATCGAAATCCGGTTACAGGGCGATGAGGGAAAGTATTACAAGAGTATGATCCAAGGAATTAGGAATGAGTTACTTTTGATAGTTGCGCCTTACCGGGGAAGGGATAACTTGCATTTATACAAGGGGGACAGTGTGGATGTAGTTTTATTCGCCCAAAATGAAAAAATTCTGTTCCCTGCCCAAGTAGTGGGACGAGTTAATAAACCGTTTCAGGGTTATGTTCTTCAGGTGCCGGAAGAAGGAAAAAGGATCCAGATGCGAGAATTTGTCAGGATCAAATTGCTCCTGGATGCAGAATGGGGTCTATTGGAAAATACTGAGGTTCCCCCCGAGGAAGATTTGAAACAAATGGTGTTAAACCAAGCGGTTATGGTTGATTTGAGCGGCGGCGGAGCCGGCCTTGTAATCCATGAGCCCCTTTCCGAAAATGCTCGGATATTGCTTCGCTTCACCTTGCCTTTGAAAAATAATGAGCGGGTGATGACCGTCATGGCTGAAGTGCGTCGCTGTTTTCGGATGGATGAACCCAATAAATATGCCGTTGGTGTCTCCTTTGTTGGGTTGTCAGCCAGAGAACAGGATCAGATCGTCGAATACGTATTTCAAAAGCAAAGAGAACAACGATTAATGGAGGATGGGGTGAATTAGCCGTTATGAACCTGAGCCGGGAACAAATGACTCTCAAATATTTGCCGCTGGTTAAATATGTGGCAGGCCGCATCCCGGCGAAGCTGCCGGTTCATATGGACCGGGAAGATCTCATCAGTTACGGAGTGTTGGGACTGATGGATGCCATTGACAAGTTTGACGCCGGTCGAGGCATTAAGTTTGAAACATATGCCAGCCAGCGCATCAGGGGAGCTATTTTAGATGCCCTGCGCCAAAATAGCTGGGCACCCCGTTCTGTCATGGATAAATTACGGCGAGTGAATAATGCCTATAAGAGTTTTGAGGGGAAGGAACAGGAACCTTCAGAGGAAGAAATAGCGGCCCAAGCAGAAATGTCAGTGCAGGAGCTGCGTTCGGTACTGGCTGAAGTAAACAGGTTGGGAGTAGATTCCCTGGAACAATTCCTGACCGACAACTCTGAAGACAATTTTCGCCTAGGGGATATTTTAGCTGACCAAGACAGTCCCAATCCCGAGGCAGTATACATAGATAAAGAAATAAAGGAGCGGCTGGCCTCAGCTCTTCAGCAGTTGTCGGAAAGGGATTACTTGGTACTATCTTTATATTACTACGAGGGCCTTACTCTGAAAGAAATCGGGGCCGTCTTGGAGGTATCTGAATCCCGGGTATCTCAGTTACATGCTCGTGCCTTGATCCGCCTCAGAGGCGAACTGGAAGGGCTTTGAGAATTGAGGTGAACAAATGGATTATCTGCTGCCTTTATTGTTGTTAGGGCTGGGAGTAATCTTGATCTTGGTGTTTACTCCTTTGGCGTTGCGAAAGGGTCAGGTACCAATCGAGGAGGTCAACGTTTCTTTTGGACAGGTTCTGGAACAAGACCTTTTAGTGGAGCAGCTCAAGTCATTAGAAGACCAAATCCAACTCCTTAAAAATGAATATCAGGAACTGAAGAGTCAAGGGGAGCCTGCAAAACAGCAGGCACCACCAAAGGAGACTCCTGTAAGCCCCCCTGTTCAGCAGCCCAGCCCGGGGAAACTGCCGGATATGGAACTGTACAGAGCGGTTTTTCAGGCTTATGATGCAGGCAAAACCGTTACCGAAATAGCTAAGGAGTTGGGCAGAGGAAAGGGTGAGATCCAATTAATCCTCAATCTAAGACGTTAAATACTTTTCCCTATCGTTATGCCCAGTTTTTTTCCGGGCTGGGATTTGGCTTGGTTATTGCCTCGTTATTGATGATGACTTTGGGCATGAAATCATCCCCTCCTTCTCAAGCTGAAGTAGAAGCTTTGGCCCGGGGGTACGGTATGGTTTATGAAGATGAAGTGCTGGTGTTCGGGGAAACTGCAAAACCTCGTGAAGAAATGCCTACCGGGGAGCCGGAGCAATTGGAAACTCCGGTAATTCAGGTTAGTATCCCGAAGGGCAGTTCGGCGAGCAAAATTTCCGAACTGTTATTGGAAAAAGGAGTTATCAGTGATAAGATGGAATTTAAAGACAGAGTTTATGAAAGAAATGTCAGTTCCAAATTAGGGGCAGGAGTATTCCAATTTGCTCCCAATCTGACTGTAGATGAAGTTATTAATAAATTGCTGATCCCGGAAGGAGGCGACAAGGTTGATTAGAGGTTTGTATATTTCGGCTTCAGGCATGACGGCACAGGAATTGAATCAGAATAGAGTTACAAATAACCTGGCTAATGCCAATACAGTGGGCTTTAAAAAAGATGTTCATGTTTTCCGGACTTTTCAAGAAGTTCTGCTGGAACGGGTAAATCGTCTCCCTTCGGGGAACAGAGAACGAGATGTTATCGGTACCACCAATCTTGGAACCATGGTGGATGAGACTCGCACCGATTACTCTGACGGTCTCCTGCAGGAAACAGGTAAACCCTTCGATGTGGCTATTATGGGGCAAGGGATGTTTACCGTTGAAACTCCTCAGGGATTGAGGTTTACCAGGGACGGCTCCTTTCAACTGAACAGCGAGGGGTACCTGGTGACTGCCACCGGTGATTATGTACTAGGCTACCTGGGACCGATCAATCTGGCTGACGAGGTAGTGCATTTGACACCTGAAGGGGAATTGGTGGCGGAGGATGGATGGGTGATTGATCAATTGCTTATTGCTGATTTCGAAGATTGGCAAAGGTTAACTAAAGCAGGGGACAATTACTTTATGATTCCTGATGAAGTGAATCTGATGCCCGCCCAAGATATTACTCTTAAACCGGGATTTTTGGAAAAATCAAATATCAATCTGGTGGAGGAAATAGTTGATCTGATTACCGTCACCAGGATTTACGAAGCTAATCAAAAAGCAATTCAGGCTCAGGATGAGATACTGGGCAAAAGCGTCAATGAACTAGGTGCCCTTCGATAGTCTGCTGCTTAGTTGCTTAAGGGATAATAGTTCAAATGTTTACGAAAACGCAGATGAATTGTTGCCTAGGCTATAATGTTCACTCGCTACGGCGAAGCCATAACAAAGTTACCGGCAGCAAGCTGCCGGCGGCTGTGGGCACAACGCCCGCTCCGTAAACATTATAGCCGGTCGTCAAATTGACAGCGAATCGAAAGACTCAAGGAGGTGGTAGACAAATGTTGCGCGCTCTAAATAACAGTGCTGCAGGTATTGATGCTCATGCCAAGAAAGTGGATGCCATTGCCCACAATATTGCCAACATTAATACGGTTGGTTATAAAAAGCAGACGGTTTCTTTTGCGGAACTCTATGCCCGGCAGATAGCTCAGCCTGGATTGCCGGTGAATCCCCGGCCTGGTAACCAACGGCCGGTTATGGAAGGCAGCGGAGTGAAAGTGGCTGCAACCCAGCGGGATTGGCAGCAAGGACCGGTTGTAGAGACCGGCCGGAATTTGGATTTTGCCATTCAAGGCCAGGGATTTTTTGAAGTGCAATTACCCGACGGCAGTTTCGCTTATACCAGAAGCGGGATTTTTACCAGGGATGAGACCGGTTGGTTGGTTACGCCCCAGGGTTATCCTCTGACGGCTCCTTTCGAACTCCATCCTGATGTCCAAGAACTGGTAGTTTCCCCGCAGGGTATGGTTACCGCCAAGAATACCAATGGAGAAATTGAAGAATTAGGCTTTTGGCCTCTTTATAGTTTCACTAATCCCGGCGGGTTGAAAGCAATTGGAGAAAACCTCTATGTGCCTACAGAGACCAGCGGAGAGTTATGGGAGGGAATGCCCGGTGAAGCTGACCTCGGTACAATCAGGCAAGGGTATTTGGAAAATGCCAATGTGTTTCTGGCAGAGGAAATGGCCGGTCTGATTGAAGCTCAAAGAGCCTACCAGATCAACTCCAGGGCGTTACAGACTGCAGATGAAATGTGGTCCATGGCCAACAATTTAAAAAGATAGTTAAATAAATGGCCCTACTTTATGAAGGGGTTGCGGAGGATATTGGCAATGCAAGTTGAACGATTAAATGAGGAGATTAAAGTGGGGATTGCCGACTGGAAGGTGGATCGGGACCCTAAACAAATCATTACATTAGGTCTGGGCTCATGTGTGGGTATTGCTTTGTACGATCCTTACACCCGTATTGGCGGTCTGGCTCATATTATGCTTCCGGACAGCAGTCAATTCCAAAATAAGACTAACCGGGCAAAATACGCAGACTTAGCTATTCCCGATATGTTACAAGAGATTTTGGCACGGGGAGCCAGGAAGAGCGGCATTACCGCAAAGATTGCCGGCGGAGCACAAATGTTTAATTTCGGCGACAGGAATGTAACCACATTAAATATTGGACAGCGTAATGTGGAAATGACCAAAAAGGTATTAAACGAGCTTAAGATACCTATTATCGGGGAACACACAGGGGAGAATTACGGGCGCACCATGATTTTTACTTTAAAAGACGGAGGAGTTGTAATTCGAACAATTGGCAAACCCCTGATTAATATTTGATGGAGCTGGATGGTTATGGAATTTTTGGAATTTCAGAAACGTGTTTACAGACAATTTGGTCTAAACTTGGAAGGATACAAGGAGAAACAGTTAAAACGTCGAATTACTAGTCTTATGCAAAGCCAAGGAATTGATGACTTTAGCAGTTATTTTCAGCTGCTGGTAAAAGATGAAGAACAGCTTATGCGTTTTCTGGATAAGGTTACAATTAATGTTTCAGAGTTTTTCCGGAATCCGGACATCTTTAAGTCTTTGGAGACAAAAATACTGCCGGATCTGGTGAAAAACAAACCCAGACTCAAGATCTGGAGTGCGGCTTGCTCCAACGGTTCGGAACCATACTCCCTGGCCATAATGTTAGAGGAATTGACGCCGGGGGTTAAGCACCAGATAGAGGCTACCGATATAGATAAAAAGATACTGGAAGTAGCCAAGAAAGGATACTATGAGGAACGATTTTTAAAAAATGTTTCTCCCGACCGTTTGAAAAAGTTTTTTAAGCCTCATGACAAAGGTTATCTGATTTCCGACGAGATCAAGAGGCGAGTACAGTACCGGCATCATGATTTGCTAAACGATCCTTATGGGCGCAACTATGATTTAATTGTCTGCCGGAATGTAACTATCTACTTTACCATGGAGGCCCAGGATCTTTTATACCGTAAATTCAGTGAGGCGTTGTCTCCCGGTGGTTTTTTGTTTATTGGTGCAACTGAAAACATGCTCCGCTACCGGGAACTGGGTTTCGAAAAAGTAATGCCCTGGTTTTACCGCCGTGCTGCTAATTGATACATAAGAGAAAAGGAGTAATGCCATGAACAGCTGGAACCATATTACCGGTTTCCAATTAGAAGTCTTGAGAGAAATAGGCAACATTGGCGCGGGAAACGCGGCTTCTTCATTAGCAACTCTGCTGAATAAGAAAGTGGAAATGGCCGTTCCCAAGGCAGGTGTCATGGATTTTAAGGAGATTTTCAGCTTAGTAGGTAATGAAGAAGAAATTGTGGCTTGTATTAATTTCAATGTAAGTGGAAAAGCACCCGGCAAAATCCTGTTTCTGCTGGATGAGTCAAGTACATATCAGCTGGTTGACATGCTGCTGGGACGCGGTATTGGCACAACCAAGGAGTTGGATGAAATCGGTCAATCAACAGTGAAAGAAATAGGTAATATTTTAACCGGTTCATTCATTACGGCTTTTTCCGAGTTTACCCGCCTTGATTTTATCGGTTCTGTACCTGCATTTGCTTTTGATATGTTGGGGGCGGTGCTCAGTGCCGCATTCCTTGAAGGAGGATATTTCGATGAAAGGGTGCTAATCATCGAAACTACCTTCTATGAAGAGGAAGTTTCGATTAACGGCCATTTTTTCTTTGTACCGGCTACTGGTTCCATGGAGACAATTTTTGAGGCTCTAGGGTTAAATGTTTAGGAGGTGGTTGCGATGGGCAAACGAATATTAATTGTAGACGATGCTGCTTTCATGCGGATGATGATTAAGGATATTTTGACTAAAAACGGATATGAAGTAGTAGGCGAAGCGGAAAACGGCCAGGTTGGCGTCAACCTATATAGGGAATTAAAACCTGACTTGGTGACCATGGATATTACTATGCCGGAAATGGACGGTATCTCGGCGGTTAAAGCTATTAAGCAATTGGATCCCGGTGCAAAGATTATAATGTGTAGCGCGATGGGTCAACAGATGATGGTGATGGAGGCTATTCAGGCAGGAGCCAGGGATTTTATCGTTAAACCATTCCAACAAGAGCGGGTTATTCAAGCTGTTAAAAAAGCATTGGGATAGCTATGAGGCTTTGCCTGCAATTGTTTTGAAGGTGGTGGGTTAGTTGGTAGACGAAGTGTTGTCACAATCAGAGATAGACATGCTGCTTAATGCCCTTACCTCAGGTGAAATAGATACAGAAGAAATACGCCGGGAAGCGGAGCAACCAAAAGCAAAAAGCTATGATTTTCGGCGTCCTAATAAATTTTCCAAGGATCAGATGCGTACTATTTATCTGATTCATGAAAATTTCGCTCGTTTAGCTTCTAATTTTTTATCTGTTTATTTAAGGACGAATATTCAAATTAAGATAGCATCAGTGGAACAGATTACCTTTGAAGATTTCATAGTATCTATTCCTTCACCTACGGTGATGACAATTTTTAGTTTAGATCCCTTGCCTGGATCTGCCGTGTTCGAGACTAACTCAACTTTTGTGTTTCCCATTATTGATTTGCTCTTTGGCGGACCCGGCCAAATGCCAAGGGAAACCAGAGAAGTTACTGATATCGAAGTCAATGTCTTGAAGAATCTCAACAGGAAAGTGCTGGAAAACTTAATCTATGTCTGGGCTGACGTGATTGAAATCTCTCCTACTATTCAGTCGGTGGAGACTAATCCCCAATTGAACCGGATCATCTCCCCTAACGAGATTGTGGCAGTAGTTACTTTTACGACTGCCATCGGCTCTTTCGAGGGTATGATGAACATGTGTCTGCCCTGGGTTACCCTGGAACCGGTAGTCTCCAAACTGTCTTCTCGTCATTGGTTTGCTTCTGCGGAGAAAGAAGTTGAAGGTCAGCAACAGTTGATTCTTGAAGCTTTGGAGCAAACACCTTTAGAATTTACGGTGTTAGGTGGGGAAACGGAATTAACGATCAGGGAGATTTTAGGGCTGCAAGTCGGGGATGTGGTAGCGTTGAACAACCGGGTGGCTCATGATCTGGTAATGTTGGTAGAAGAGATTCCTAAATTTACAGTTCAGCCGGGCATCTGGGAACGTAAGCTCGCAGTCCAGGTTACCGGGTATTTGGAAAGAGGTGAGAAGCTGAATGAATGATTTTTTGTCCCAAGAGGAGATAAACGCTCTATTACAAGAAGCTCTCGGAGATGAGGCAGAAATACCTGACACATCGCAAGATACAGCAGATGAAGTACTGGATGAAATTGAAAAGGATGCTATTGGGGAAATTGGTAATATTTCCATGGGCAGTGCTGCTACAGCGCTTTCTCAGCTTCTCAATAAACGGGTGAATATAACCACCCCTTCAGTGAAAATCATGTCGCCAAAAGACTTATTGGCAACATTTACCAGCCCTTTTATGCTCATCGAAGTGGGCTTTATCGATGGCCTGGAAGGAAGTAACTTGCTGATTTTAAAAGCTTCCGATGCACTAATTATTGCAGACTTAATGATGGGTGGCGACGGCATTAATATAACCGGCGAAGTTACTGATCTTCATACCAGTGCTGTGGCCGAAGCCATGAACCAAATGATGGGTTCAGCAGCTACTTCTATGTCCAGCCTTTTTAATACGACGGTAGTAATTACTACTCCTTCAGTTCAGTCTTTAGATAATCCGTTGGAAGCAAAGTTCCCTTGGGTAATGGATGATCCGGTAGTGGTAGTTTCTTTTCGTATGGAAATAGGAAATCTGATCGACAGTTCCATTGTACAGGTAATACCTGCCCGCATCGCCAAGGAGGAGACAGCCCTACTGATGGGTGCAGCCGCTCCGGCGCCTGAGCCGCCATCGCCCGAGCCTCCGCCGGTTGCAGTGGCGTCACCTGAACCGGTTTTTTCGACGCCTGCAGAAACTAATAGTATAGATATAGATAGTTTTGCCGGATTGGAGGGGGTACAGCCCAGAAACTTAGACTTAATTCTGGATGTTCCTTTAAAGGTATCAGTGGTATTAGGCAAAGCAAAACGCCCTATAAAAGAAGTTTTAGGTCTTACTCCGGGCAGCATTGTAGAACTGGATAAATTAGCTGAAGAACCTGTGGATATTCTGATTAATGGGACTCCTATTGCCAAAGGCGAAGTGGTTGTGGTCAACGAAAACTTCGGCATTAAAATTACCGCCATTGAAAGTCCCGTGGCACGGATTAGTAACCTGCGTAAATAGGTAGGGGAGGTTAAACTGATGAGGGTGAGCTTGAAATGGAAGATGATGATCACTTTTTCCATTGTCACTGTAGTAATCTGGGTGGCTACCATTGGCTATACGTTTCCTACGGTTGCCGGTCTATTGGAAGAAGCAGCTCAGCACGGTAATGCAGACAACGCTTTCAGAGCGTTTAAAATCAGCATTTTGATTGCGGGGACCGGTGGCACGTTATTTTCTATTTTTGTAGGATATCTCATGGCCTTATTGATTTTAAATCCTATGAACGCTGTTGTTCGAGCCATGGAACAAGCCTCCCAAGGAGATTTAACTGCTCACGCGGAATGTAAAAGCCAAGATGAGCTACTCTTGTTAGCCGAAGGTTTTAACGAAATGGTGAAAAATTTCCGGGCCTATACGGTTAAAATCAAGGATGTGGCCGAAGAGGTTTCCGAAATGGCCACCGGATTGAGCCGTAATGTCCATGAGTCCTCCCAATCTACCGAGCAGATAGCCACAACCATTCAGAATGTAGCCTTAGGGATGGATGAACAGTCTCAAAATATCCGCAGCACGTCGAGCACCATTGGAGAGATGTCCGCCGGCATTCATCAGGTAGCTGCTAACGCACGTTCCGTATCAGAATTGTCTCAGGATACTTCTGAGATTGCCGCGGAAGGTGGCAGGGCCGTCGATGCATCAGTCTCCCAGATGAATACTATCAGTGAGACAGTAAACAACTCTGCTCGTACTGTTCAATTATTAGGAGACCGGTCGGTGGAGATAGGTCAAATAGTGGAGACCATTACTAATATTGCCGAGCAGACCAATCTACTGGCCTTAAACGCCGCCATTGAAGCAGCCAGGGCCGGGGAGCAGGGAAGAGGCTTTGCAGTGGTAGCTGAAGAAGTTCGCAAACTTGCCGAACAGTCGGCTACTGCAGCGCATCAAATTTCAGAATTGATTAAACATATTCAAAAAGAGACCAAACAGGCGGTAGAATCGATGAATAGAGGTACCGTTGAAGTAGAAAATGGAATCCAGGTAGTTACTAATGCGGGAGAAGCCTTCAGTCGTATCGTTAACAGTATTCAAAACGTAGCTCGCCAGATTGAAGAAGTTTCTGTTGCTTGCCAACAGATGGCTGAAGGAGGCAAAGAGGTAGTGGCCTTAATGGGTGATATAGAGGGGATTGCTACCAGCACTGCCGGCAGTACTCAAGAAGTAGCAGCGGCTATTGAGGAACTGGCAGCTAACTACAGTGAACACCAGGCTATGTCCCATCGCTTGTCCACCATGTCCAACGAATTGATGGATATGGTTAAGAACATGAAAGTAGAGTAACAGACCGCCGTGATGGCGGTCTGTTTTTATGGCAGCTACTTTTGGATTAGGCTTCGCTCAGCTATTTCAATAGCCTTTCGGACAATGTTCCCACACTCTCGTGAAGGAACTGCGCCCCAACCTTCTGTGGCAACAATATGATCCACGCCAAGCTCTTTCGCAATTTCCCAGCGCAGTGCCTCGGACATGATTTTGGCCACAAGATGACCTCCTTTTTTAGCTGCCAACTTTAGTTTGTACTTTGGTCACCGGTTTCAAACAGGAATATTTTAGCCCACTTCTGTTTTTCCTTATGATGACGACTGACTACTAAAGACTGATACTATCGATTTGGCAGCAATCGATAAATCAAACTTGCAAATTGACGGATAAAAGGTAATGCTGCTGCAGAACAAACGATATTATAGATAGTATGTCCATTGGCGATTTGCCGGGGCATATCAGATGAGGTAAACATCAATATTTGAGCGAAAAAATCGATAAAAGGGAAAAAGGCAATGGCGCCAAAGGCGTTAAGCATAACGTGAGCCAATGCTATCCTGCGGGCTTCCAGGTTACTGCCGATGGCAGCCAATAGGGCAGTGATGCAGGTTCCCAAGTTGCTGCCTAACATAATGGCGATGGCACAGGGCAGGGTCACCATGCTGTGCT
>JAAYOX010000155.1 GCA_012520135.1 Clostridia bacterium | reverse complement strand
TGTACGGGAGCATATGGTCAGGATTTAGGCGATGACATTACCCTAAATCATTTGCTGAAAAAGCTGAAGGAAGTTCCCGGTCTGCTGCGCATCAGGATTAGTTCTCTGGATCCCAATGATTTTTCCCCTGAATTAATCGACACATTGACCTCGGATCCGGTTTTTTGTCCCCATTTACATATTTCCCTCCAAAGCGGCAACGACAAAGTGTTGAAAGAAATGGGAAGAAGATATACTACTGCTGATTTCGCCCGTTTGCTGGACAGTTTGCGTAAAAGACGGCCCGGAATCGCTATTACTACCGACATCATGGTGGGTTTTCCGGGAGAGACTGCGGAGGAACACGAAGCTTCATTGGCCTTCGTGGAAAAGATGGAGTTAGCCGGTCTTCACGTATTTAAGTATTCTCCTCGCCGCGGTACTAAAGCTGCCGGTTTTCCCGATCAGGTACCGGCTGCGGAAAAAGAAAGAAGGAGCAGGGCTTTCCTGGACTTAGGAGCCAAACTGAAGAAAGCTTATGGGAACTCTTTTTTAGGACAGGCCCTTGATGTGTTAGTCGAAACCGATCCGGAAATGGGGGTGTGGGAAGGTCACACCGGCAATTACTTAACAGTGCGGTTTGAGGCGCCGGGGGAATTTCGGGGCAGGCTGGTACCGGTGGTTTTGGAACGTCAGGAAAGCAACTTTATTTGGGGACGAATGTTAGAACAAACAGAAACTCTAATTTGATTTTTGCAGGAACCTGTGTAAAATTGACGAATTAGAGACATTAAAGGTTTGGACTTACCATTTGTTTTCGGAGGCAGTATCGGAAAGATTTGTACTTATTGCTTCGTGCCTCTTGTTTTCTGTATCTTGAAAAGGAGGTGGAATGTGATGTCTGATTGTATCTTTTGCCGCATTGCCAACAAAGAAATGCCCTCGGAAATTGTCTATGAGGATGAACGGGTTATCGCTTTTAAAGATATTAATCCTGTTGCCCCGGTACATATCTTAATCATTCCTAAGAAGCACATCCCTGATATGACGGCGGTTACTGAGGAAGATGCAGAACTGATTGGTGCCGTTCACCTGGCGGCTATTAAGATTGCCCGGGAAGTGGGAGTAGCTGAAACAGGTTTTCGTTTGGTCAACAACTGTAAAGAAGATGGCGGTCAAGTAGTAATGCATTTGCATTACCACCTGATCGGAGGCCGGAAATTAGGGATTGGGGTCTAGTCTTGACGGGACTTTTTCCCTATAGTATAATTTAAGATGTGCTTTTTTGTGCAGATCTCCAGGAATCTAAGCTGCAAACGATGCTGACGTTTGTTTGGTTTGGATGGTTGGTTGTGGAGGGAGGGAGATGGAGCTGTGAGTGAAGTTCGGATCGGTAAAAACGAAACCCTAGACGCCGCTCTACGCCGTTTCAAGCGTTCTTGTCAAAAGGCAGGCGTTTTGTCTGAGGCGAGAAAGCGTGAACACTATGAAAAGCCTAGTGTAAAAAGGAAGAAAAAATCTGAAGCTGCCCGGAAGCGTCGTTGGAAGTAGTAGATACTCCTTTCAATCAGCCAATATTTTAGCAGCCTTCAAACAACCATTTTATTTTGACTGCAAAGTCTGGTATATTAATACCAGGCTTTTAATTTTTTAACCATGATATTCCTGGAAATATCCAGCAATTTTGGTATAGGAGGGTAGATAATGAACCAAAAAAGGGTAATATTATTATTAATCACAGCTTTTATATTTGCTATCATGCCTCTGGGAGAGGCCCAAAGCAATGGTGAGGTCGTGTATGTAGTACCAATTGAAGGCACCATTGAAAAAGGGCTGACTGAGATGCTGAAAAATGCTTTCAGTGAGGCTGAACAGGCGGGAGCCAACCTGATTGTGCTGGAAATCGATACTCCCGGAGGATTTGTGGATGCCGCCCAAAATATTGAGCGGCTGATTCAGCAGCAGGAAATACCGGTTACAGCCTATGTAACCGGAGGAGCACTGTCCGCAGGGGCCTTAATTGCCTTTAGTGCCGACGAATTATATATGGCTCCAGGTACAACTATTGGAGCGGCAGAACCCCGTATCGGCACCGAGAAAGCCGATGAAAAAACAGTATCGGCCTGGTCGGCCCGGTTGGCGGCCCAGGCAGCCAGGGCCGCAGAGCAAAACGGCAGGGATCCTGATATGGCGGCTGAGTTGGCCAGAGCCATGGTAGAATCAGATTTGGTCATCCCTGGGATAACGGAATCCGGTAAGTTATTGACCCTGACCGATAAACAGGCCTATGAATATGGCCTTAGCGAGGGTACTGCAGAATCATTGGCAGCTCTTTTATCCCAAAAGGGAATTACTAATTATCTTGTGGAGAAATATGAAGCAAGTTTGGCTGAAAGAATTGCCCGGTGGGCTACCAGCCCGCTAGTGATGCCTGTCCTCCTGACTATTGGTATTGCAGGACTGGTGATTGAAATATTTACTATGGGTTTTGGTGTTCCCGGGATGATTGGGGTTGCTGCCTTGGCTTTATATTTCGGCGGCAGTATTATTACCGGTTTATCAGGTTGGGAAGCCGTTCTCATCTTCTTGCTGGGATTAATTCTATTAGCCGTTGAAGTGCTGGTCTTGCCCGGCTTTGGGGTGGCCGGGGTAATTGGTATCGCCTCATTGGTAATCAGTGTTGTTTTGGCTGCTCCCAGTCTGGATCAGGCCGTAGTATCCCTGGTCATTGCTTTAATAGGGACCATTGTGTTACTTCTCTTGAGTATCAAATTTTTGCCTACCCGGCGAGTGTGGCAGAAGCTGGTTTTGGGGGTAAAGCAAAAGACTGACAGCGGCTATGTAGCTCCCGAAACTAATTTGACCCGGCTATTGGATGCCGAAGGAGTCAGTATTACCATTTTAAGACCTGCCGGCACGGCGGAAATTAATGGAGAACGAGTGGATGTAGTGGCTGAAGGAAGCTTTATTCCCAATAACACTCCCATAAAGGTGGTGAAGGTGGAGGGTACCAGGGTAGTGGTTAGGGAGCAAAAACAGTAGTTAAAAGATTCGAAGGAGGTCGATTATCTTGATGTTGCCAAGTTTAATTGTTTTAGTTCTTATTCTCCTTGGCGTATTGTTCTTATTCAGTTTTATTCCCGTAGGTTTGTGGATTTCCGCTTTAGCAGCCGGTGTGAAAGTAGGTATCTTTACTCTGGTAGGTATGCGGTTAAGGCGGGTACCTCCGGGGAGAATTGTCGGTCCTTTGATTAAAGCGGACAAAGCCGGTATTGAGGTTAGCTCTGATAAGCTGGAGGCCCATTATTTGGCGGGCGGTAATGTGGACCGGGTAGTAGATGCCTTAATTGCAGCCGCCCGGGCCAATATACCCCTACCTTTCGAAAGGGCTGCGGCCATCGATCTGGCCGGCCGGAATGTGTTAGAAGCGGTTCAGATGAGTGTTAATCCTAAAGTCATTGAAACTCCTACTGTATCCGCAGTTGCTAAGGATGGGATCGAAGTAAAGGTTATGGCCCGGGTAACGGTTCGAGCCAATATAGACCGCTTGGTTGGCGGTGCAGGTGAAGAAACCATCATCGCCAGAGTCGGGGAAGGTATCGTTACTACAGTAGGTTCTTCCGAAACTCACAAGCATGTACTGGAGAATCCTGATGCCATTTCCAAGACCGTGTTGGACAAAGGATTAGATGCAGGAACTGCCTTTGAGATCCTGTCTATCGATATTGCCGACGTGGATGTAGGTAGAAACATTGGTGCCCAGTTGCAGACGGATCAGGCAGAAGCAGACAAGAGAATTGCTCAGGCGAAAGCGGAAGAACGGCGGGCTATGGCAGTGGCCGTAGAACAAGAAATGAAGGCCTCTGTACAGGAAATGCGCGCTAAAGTGATTGAAGCGGAAGCCCAGGTACCCTTGGCCATGGCCGATGCGTTGCGTGAAGGTAAGTTAGGGGTAATGGATTATTATAACCTCCAAAATATATTGGCTGATACCCAGATGAGAGATGCCATCAGCAAGTTGGGAGGAGAACAGTCATCTTCAGCCGGTCCGGAAGGCAAGACGAAATAGTGAATGAGCCCTTGGGAAAGGGGTGGTAGCTTGGATTGGATAGGTGCCTTAATATTTGCCTTGATCATGATCTTTAAGGCTTTGGGAGAAAGCGAAAAACAGAAAAAAAAGAGAGCGGCCCGGCAAGGCAGGAGTTCCCCTGCAGCTCCTCCGCCCGTTGCGGACCCGGTACCCCATGAAGAGGTTTTTCCTCCTATTTTTCAGTTTCCTCTTTTTGAGGAGGAAAAGGAAACTGTTCAGGTTGAGGAACTGTTAGAAGAGCCGGAACCGGTAATTATTGAAAAACTCCCTCCGGCGAGACCTATTTACAAGCCTTATTTAAAAGAAGAACCGAAAGTCACTGTTGAAGTTCCTCCCCGGGAAATCAAACAGGCTCCGGCCGGAACTCTGCCCGGATT
>JAAYOX010000154.1 GCA_012520135.1 Clostridia bacterium | reverse complement strand
TGGCTTTCAAAACCTCCTGTCAAAACAGGGGGTGGTTAAGGTTACTCTTTTTTAGGTCAGAGGCCTGGCCATAATAATTAGATTAATACCTTTGTGAAAATTAATGGATATATCTGTTTGCAAATTCGGTTTTTAGTGGTATCGGCTGTAATGTGACTATTTACTTGCCGATTTCAGGTTAAAGCAAGTTAAATTGGCTTTGTACAAAAACGGGGAAAAGATCAACGAAGGCGTTGGGACTGACGTGCTTGGGGATCCTGCCTACTGTGTCGCCTGGTTGGCTAATACTCTGTGGGAATTTGGCGTTACCTTGCAAAAAGGGGAAGTGGTATTATCCGGTGCCTTGACTGCAGCCGTTGATGCAGAGACAGGGGATAAATTTAAAGCAGTTTTCACGGAGTTGGGGGAAATAGAAGTCGAATTCGTGTAACAACGGTACACTGATTTTAGTGAGGAGGGCCAAGTATTGGACAAAGTAAAAGTGGGTATCATCGGTTCGGGAAATATTGGAACCGACCTTTTGTACAAATTGCGCAGAAGTGAATTGTTAACACCGGAACTGGTTGTTAACATCATTGAATCACCGGGTATCGAACGAGCAAAAAGCATGGGTGTCAGGACATCCATTGAAGGAGTAACTGCTATTTTGCAGGAGGATGATATTAAGGTTGTATTTGATTGCACCAGTGCAGCAGCTCATTTGGCTCATGCTCCCCTGCTGAAAGAAAAAGGGAAGTTTGCTATCGACTTGACTCCTGCAGCGGTTGGGCCTTATTGCGTACCGGCTGTCAACATGACAGATGAGTTGCTTGAACTTGATAATGTAAACTTAGTGACTTGTGCCGGGCAGGCAACAGTACCTATTGTATCAGCCATCAACGAAGTAGCCGATGTAGCCTATGTGGAAATAGTATCTTCCATTAGCAGTAAAAGTGCAGGACCGGGAACAAGACAAAACATCGATGAATTTACCGTTACCACCAGTAAAGCATTAAAAGAGGTTGCAGGAGCAGATGAAGCCAAGGTTATTATCGTTTTGAATCCGGCAGAACCACCGATCTTTATGAGAAATACCATTTACACCAGGGTAAAAAATCCGGATATTACCGTGATTAAAGAAGCGGTTTATAAGATGACCGGCAAAATCAAGAAATACGTACCAGGTTATAATATTTTGCTGGAACCCATTATCCAGGATGATATAGTAACCACCATGATTCAAGTAGAAGGCTTGGGCGATTACCTGCCGGTCTATTCCGGTAACCTGGATATCATCACTTGTGCCGCTGTTAATATTGCAGAAGCCTATGCTCTGAAGTTGAGGGGAGGTGCTGTCAGTGCCTAAAGCAATTTTAACGGATACCACTTTAAGGGACGGTAGTCATACTGTATCCCATCAATTTACCCCTGAAGACGTAGAAAAAATAGTTTCCAGTTTGGACCAAGCCGGTATCGACATCATCGAAGTGGGACATGGTGACGGGCTGACCGGCTCTACCATCAACTATGGATTTAGCAAATATGATGACAGCACTTTAATCAAAGCGGCAGCCTCTATGATCACTAGGGCTAAGTTGGCGGTATTACTGGTTCCGGGCATTGGTACTATTGAAGACCTAAAAGAAGCAAAAGCCAATGGCGTAACGGCGGTTCGGATTGCTACCCATGTAACGGAAGCAGATGTGGGGGAGCAGCATATTAAAGCAGCTAAGGATATGGGACTGTTTACAGTTGGTTTCCTGATGATGGCTCATATGGCCGATGTGGATCGAGTGGTGGAAGAAGCAGGGAAAATGGAATCCTATGGAGCGGATGTAGTTTACGTTACAGATTCAGCGGGAGCCATGTTACCAAAAGACGTTACCGAAAAAATATCTGCCCTGAGAAAACACCTGAATGTTGCAGTAGGACATCATAGTCACAACAACTTGGGGGTAGCCATCGCCAATAGCTTGGCAGCTATTGAGGCGGGGGCAACTTATATTGACGGATCTTTATCCGGTCTAGGGGCGGGAGCAGGAAACACTTCTACCGAAACTCTGGTTGCTGTATTGAATAAAATGGGTATTGAGCATAATGCGGACCTATACAAAACCATGGATGCCAGTACCGAAGCCTTATTGCCCATACTGGAAAGCAAGGGTCTTGATGCGAAAATCAACCTGGATGCAATGATTATGGGTTATGCAGGAGTTTACTCCAGTTTTATGTTACATGCCAAAAGAGCTGCAGCCAGATTCAATGTGGATGTTAGAGATATCCTGATTGAACTGGGGAACAGAAAGGCAGTAGGCGGGCAGGAAGACTGGATCATTGAAGTGGCTCACGAATTGTCTAATAAGGCAATTTAGGGTTAAATATTAGGATAGCTTTCGTGTTTCTTGACAAACTTGCCATTCTTATAAAAAAACGAAGGCCATGGGCATTGAGGTAGTCCATGGCATTTTTATTACCATCGATATTTCCATCCCCATCGAAGTAGACGGTACAGCCCTCCTCCAGGTAAGTGGTTTCTCCGGATCATTTTAAAAAATTATATATATGATTCATTGAAGGATGTTTTTGAATTTTCCAAAATAAAAACTAAATCAAGCAGAAAATGTATTATTGATAATTACGCAAAAGTTTATGTTAGCAAATAATAGCCCATATTTTTCTAGCGAAATGTTATTTATGTAAGACGTGGTATTAAAAGGAATTAGGGTTTTTCTGATTCTATTTCGATTAATACTGCCATAATATTTCGCTGCAGCATAATAAAGGAATAATAAGGAGCTACGAAGAAAAACTGGAAAAGCGGTAGAGAAAAAGAAAGCAATCACTAATCTATTAGCCGCAGAGAGGAGGGTTATTTGGCATAGAATTAGAGATGTATTTGTAGTTTTGTTTCAACAAGGTTAAGGGGTTGGTGCCAATGGTTGCAGCTGTTTTGCCTTTTGCCGTGGAAATGCCTGTGGAATTATGGGTCAACGAAGTAAAAAACGTTACTTTTATGTGTACTC
>JAAYOX010000153.1 GCA_012520135.1 Clostridia bacterium | reverse complement strand
TATCAGTAATGATGCCAATGTTATTGCGGCCTATGACGGGCTAACTGTAGAATTATAATCACGGCGCAGAAATTCCGGATCTGCTATGTATTGTCCAATTGAACATGTTCTAACTCGATCAAAGAAAAAGCCCTGCTCTTTAGCAGGGTCACTTCTTATGGGGGTACTCCTAGCGATAGACCTTTGCCCTGATTCCACCGCGCAAATTGGGTATACCTTGTTCCGGATCAATGTTTTCCGCATCATCGGACAGTATCAACCCGTCATTTAACAGCATGGCATCAGAAAGATGGTTCATGAGGCCCTGCGGCTTTTCAGGTTTCCACCAGCCATGGGGAATCCGAATAGTGTCTTGGGGCTGCATATGGTCAAACTGAGCCTTAATCCGCAGTTTTCCGCTTGTTGTTTCAACCCATACCCAATCCCCTTCTTCAATACCGTTGTTTTCAGCATCCTCCGGATGGATCAGCATCAACGGTTCAGGCATACGTTCACGCAACTCAGGAATTTGCCTTAAACAAGTATTATAAAAAGGTGCCTCCCGAAGCCCGACAAATAAAGTCAACGGGTATTCAGCGGCCAGTGATTCATCATCCGGTTCTTTAAAATAAGGCAGAGGGTCATAGCCCAGTTTCTCCAGTACACTGCTATATAGTTCAACTTTCCCAGAAGGGGTACCGAATCTTGTCCCGTCTGCCAGCGGTTTTAACGGTATGACCGGTATTTGCGAGGCTTGTTGCCAGGACATGCCTAAAGGAGATAGGCGCCAATCATAAAATGCCTCCACATTTTCCCATGGGAAGTATTCTGCCAGTCCCATGCGGTCTGCTAAGCCTTTGAGCAAATCATAAATATTTTTGCAGTCGCCTTTAGGCGTAAGAACTTGCTGCGACGTAGTAAGCATTGCTCCCATCTCTATTGACGGACCGATGGCGGGCCGCTCCAACCACATATCTCCGGGCAGCACATAATCTGCCAACTGAGCGGTAGGTGTTATAAAGTGTTCATAGGCAACTACCAATTCCTGATTCATAAAAGCATCCAGGATACCTTTTTGATTAGCAAAACTTAGTAAGGTATTATTGCCCAGTACCAGCATGGCTTTTACCGGATAGGGTTTTCCGGTCCGCATCGCTGCGAAAAGAGTGGGAGGATGAGCCATACAGCTGCCATCGGCAATATTGAAAAATGGCCGGCCGTATGTTTCCATAGATGCGTCTTCATACAAGTTTGCTCCTTTGTAGGAGAACAGCGGGTAAGTATCCGTACCAAGCTGTTTGACTTTAATTTCCGGCGGAAGCGTATCGTGCATCTCCAACTCGGAGACGGAAGGCACCCCGGCCCCGGGGCTGAGAATTATTTCACTTTCACCGATAAAACCACAAATGGCACGTAAAATACATTGACAACGGATTGCCGACGTTGAGTTTTTTTGCATATCCGTGGTAACACCCCAGGGGATTACGGCTCCTTCCGCCTTGGCATAAACCCGTGCAGTTTCACAGATTAATTCAGGATCGCAACCTGTGATTTCCGCAACCCGTTCGGGAGGGTACTCTCTAACCCGTTCCGCCAACCGGTAAAAACCAACGGTTTTGTTTTCAACAAAATCGCGATCAAACAAACCATCTCCGATAATGACATTCAGCCAGCCAAGGAGCAATGCTGCATCAGTACCGTACCGAATACGCAAGTGATAATCCGCCATTTCTGCCATGTTACTAACTCTGGGATCAACTACAATTAATTTGGCCCCACGCCGGCGGGCCGCCATTATCCGCAAATACTCCTGAGGCCAATTTTCCGGAGAGCGGGTTTGACCGAATAAGACAATGCAGTCGCTTTTTTCATAAGCAGCGGAAGTGTACCAACCGTAAGTTGCCCGGTGTACTTGAGCCGTATTGCCTACACAAAGCTCCATAGGCGTAATATAGTTCGGTGTGCCAATGAGATTCGCGAAACGACGCACTAAGCCCGCCCCTGATTGCAGGTTCACAGGCATTGCCGAAACGGCTACAGAGGTTGAGCCATATTTAGCGATGATGGCATTAAGTTTTTCAGCAATCTCATCCAATGCTGTTTCCCAGGGTACCTCCATCCATTCCGGTTCCCCTCTTTGGCCCACATTTTTCAGAGGCCTTACTACCCTGTCGGGATGATTAACATAGGATTCCCACATCAATGGCTTGGAACAGATCGCCGGAATAGCCGGATCAAAGGGATGGATTGCGATAATTCTACCCTTTTCGACCTCAACCGAAAGACGGCAACAATGATCGCAAAAGACACACGTAACATGCTTTTTGATCATAAATTCTTTCCCCTTTGCAAATATCAGAGTCTTTAGGCATGGGTCTTCTTGTGTTCATTGGCTTCTGCCATGGCGAGTTTTTGCTCAAAAGCAATATAGTCCTTGGATATTTTTTCTTTGCTGAACAAACTGATAAAGGCCATAGCTGTTAATGATGAAATAAGGGCAGGCCAGAGAGGTTCGATTCCCCAAGGTCGTCCGGTGAAATGCCAAACAGTCGCCAGCGTTCCCCCGAAAAGCAGGCCCCAAAAGGCAGCTTGATTGGTCAATCTTTTCCAGTATAGACCTACTATTAGCAGAATTGCCGCACTGGCTTTAATCTGGCCGGCGCTGAGCAG
>JAAYOX010000152.1 GCA_012520135.1 Clostridia bacterium | reverse complement strand
GAATTGTCTGAACTTCTTGACTGTTATAATAACTTTTTCTGCTGAAGGACTCAATATTTAGGTCATATTGGTCTTAATGCTCATAAAAATAACCGCCAGAAATAAATTAGAAACACTTGCTATTTACACCACAGGGAAATTTGCCCACAGGTAGACGTAGATACCCCGAGATCCATCTCCACAGACAGCTCGGGGCATCTTTCACTTCATTACTATATTCATCAGGTCCTCATAACTTTCAACAACATCATAAATTACATTACCGGTACTAATAGCTTTGAAATGCTCCCTTGCACAATGAATCTTTGCTTTTTCCATCTCTCGAAATTGCATGGAAGACAGGGAGCCCTTGGTTTCCGCCACAAAATAAATATGCTTGACCTGCCCCTCATAAAAAGCGATGGCCCAGTCAGGATTGTATTTACCAACAGGAGTATTGATATAAAAACTCCTCGGGAGCTTCACATAGACCGCCACTTCTTTGCTCGCATCCAGTTCCCTGGCAAAGTCCCGTTCCTTGTTACTGTCATACAGCATATAATCATAAAGATGCTTACGGGTGACCATGGCATTAACCCCTAATTGCCCTTTCAAGGTGGGTTCGGTAAAGATGTCAGTGTCATACACAGCATCCAGCTTATTGTAAGTAATATGCTGGATGATCACTGTCGCTTTTTGCTCATTGATAATATTTCCGGCCTTGATGATAAATTCTTCAGGATTATCCTTAAACTGATCAAATACTTTTTTCTCAATACCCTTTAAAATCTTCACTACGGTTGCTCTGGTCAGATTGGTTTCAGCTACGAGTTTACCGATCAGATCATACTTGACATTGGCATTTGAAGCCACTTGTGCTTTATATAATTCGCCCTGCTCTTTGGTAAAGGCAGCCCCAACCTGTAGCTCCTCCTTGGATTTGATACCGGCCATTTCACCTGACTCAACTTTGTAAAAGATCTTTGACACTCGCAGCTCTCTATTCAGGGCCGCGATGGACTTGCTAACGAGTTCACCGGTATCAAAATCAACCACATAGGCACTGCGGGTATTGATTCGCTCCCATAGCTGTTTAAACTCCTTCATTGCCAGTTTGGACCTGTCAAGCCGCAATTCAACATTGTTTGACCGGGCATTTTCCGGCTGCAGAGCCCGGCTGTCATAGATGGCTTCTTTCACGGGCCGGTCTGCAACAGCCTCGGCAATTTCCGCCTGCAAGCCTTTGGCAAAACTGTCATAGCTTTCGTTGGCAATCACCGTCAGCACATTTACATGATGGACATCCTCTCCCAGTACATTAACATCCATCCGCTCCCCCAATTGGTTGACGGCCAGGCGCAGGCCACGGCCCACCTCCTGGCGCTTGCGAATATCGCTTCCGCTCTGTTTCAGGGTACATATTTGAAAGACGTTGGGATTATCCCAGCCCTCCCGCAAAGCGGAATGGGAAAAGATAAAACGTACCGGCTCTTTAAGATCCAGGAGTCTCTCTTTGTTTCTCATAATCAGTTCATAGGCATCGGTATCGTCAGAGGTCATTTCTCGCCTGTTATGAAGTTTGCTGTCTACTAGACGCTTGCTCTTTTTGTCTATGGAGAAGTAGCCGGCATGAGTTTTCTCGACAGGGATAGAATTAAGGTAGCTCATGCATTCCTCGTCTCCAAGCTCATGCTGCAGATTTCCTAAGATTTGCCGGTATTCTTCCTCAAACAGATTAGCATAATCGCCATTTAAAGGTTGTCCCTTGTCATCGTAGAGCCTGTATTTTGCTACCTCATCAATGAAGAACAGGGACAGGACTTTAATACCCTTATAAAACAACTGCCTTTCACGTTCAAGATGGGAAAGAATAGTTTCTCGAATTTGAATGCGACGGAGATGTTCTTCGTTTACCGTCCCAATCACATCACCGGCAAAAAGTTTAATCCCATTGGCAAATTCCAAGCTGGAATCTCTACCGTCAATACGCGTCTCGGTAAATCCGTGCCTGTATTGCTCCAATTCACCGGATTTTTCGTATAGATTATATCCTTCTCCTACGGTACGCACTACTTTGCGGATTCCCTTGGCTCCCTTAGCTTCAAAATCTAAGGTAGCGGTAGGGTTTCCTTTGGAGAGATTAATACTCTCTAAATAGACATAACCCTCTGTGGCCGTACTGCCGGCAACGGAAATTCCCTTAACGGCTATTTTCTTTACCAGCTTCTTATTATAGGCATCCATGGCATCAAGCCGGTATACCATGTTATATACGCTATCCTTTTTATGAGTAGCGGAATAGCGGAGGGTCATGAGAGGATTAAATTCCTTCAATCGTTCTTTAGTGGCTTTGCCCTCAACGGACTGGGGCTCGTCAATAATCAGGATGGGGTTTGTCTTAGCAATAATATCAATGGGACGGCGGCTGCGGAACTCGTCCAGCTCCATGTAAATACGCCGGGCATCCTTTCCCCTGGCATTAAAGGCCTGGGAATTGATGATCATTACACTGATAGAACTGTCTGAAGCGAAACGGTCAATTTCCGTCAGCCGTGCGGAATTGTAGATGAAGAATCTGATCCGCTTCCCGTATTCCTCAGCAAAATGGTCTTGGGTGATCTGAAAAGTCTTGTAAACTCCTTCCCGGATGGCCACGCTGGGAACCACCACGATGAATTTGCTCCAGCCATACCTTTTATTCAATTCATACATGGTTTTGATATAAGTGTATGTTTTGCCAACGCCGGTTTCCATTTCAACAGTCAGGTTGTACCGGCCTTCCAGCTTTTTGGAGGGCTCGATCCCGTAGGTTCGTTGTACCTTATTCAGATTCTCCAAAATAACCTGGTCACTAAGCTCAGGTACTATGGGCTGGTTACCCCAACCGGTAAACAAAAAATCATCAAAGACACTGGCATTATTATCCGAGATGCCTTGATCTATCATATAAGTAGGTGTCAGGTAGGGCTGTCCGGCAAAGACGTCACATACGGCTTTCGCAGCATCGGCTTGAAATTTCTGGTGTTTAAATTGTAATTTCATCGGAAAACTCCTTTCTGCTTACAGCACCTTTACGCTAGTATTAGGCGCTATCAGCTTGAAGATTTCCGTGACATTAATTTTGGCAGGTGAGCTCGCAAAGCTGCTGTCACGAAAAACAGCACGCAAGGGCCGCCGCCGGGCAATTTCCCGGATCACCTCTTCCGGAACGTTG
>JAAYOX010000151.1 GCA_012520135.1 Clostridia bacterium | reverse complement strand
TACATTTTTCGTGGTGGAATTTCCTCTCAGATCAATTTTGATTAGCCGTTCCACATTGTCTCCCCGGCAGCCGATAAGATAGCTAGTCAAATTGGCAGAGGAACAAGAGTGATTGGGAATGATCTCTAGTTTATCGCCAACCTTAAGGTTTGTCGAGCCTTCTACTTGTAATTTGCCAACTTCCTCAGAAAGACTGGAAACAGTCAGTTCCGGATGGCCTTTGACATAACCATAGCCTTTAATGGAAGCGTTTCCATGAGCACCCTTATCAAGGCCAAAAGTTTTGGAACCGGCATCGCACATATAATGCCCTTCAGTAGGATGAGAAATAACCGTAGTGTAAACCGAAAGTGCACATTCCGCTTCTGTGGCAATGTCAGTCGACATTTGGATATAATCATTAAATATATAGTTACCGGGGTGGAGTATATTGATGTTTTCTTCAGTTACCGCACCAAAAAATGTAGGTGTCGAGCCACTGGATACTATCTCCAAGGAATAACCCGCCCCTTTTAAACTATCAACTGCCTTTTTAATTGCCGTTCTTTCATCTTCAACATATTTCGGGATGTCCTTATGGCTCTGGGCAGAATAAACATGGCCGGGGTGAGTAGAGATGCCCTTAAAGACCAGTCCCCGCAGTTCTTTTAAGGAATTGGCGAAGTCTACTGCCTTTTCCGGCTGAATACCAAACCGGTTAAGACCGCTGTCGATGATGATGGTATAATTAATTTTTACACCTGCCTCTTCAGCCGCCTTATTAATCATTTTAGCACCATCTATATCATCGAGACGAATAATAAAATTGCATTTTTTAACTAAGGCAATTACTCTTTCAATATTAGTGCTACTGGCAACCGGGTAAGCGTACATCATATTTTTAATGCCCGCCTCACAAAGCCCTTCACATTCATCAAGGGTACCGCATAAAAAACCGGTCGCTCCCGCTTCCTCCTGCATTTTAGCTATTTCCGTACTTTTGTGGGTTTTAACCATTGGCCACAGCTCTTTACCGTTTTTGTTACACAATTCTTGGCAGACCCTAATATTATTAGTCATAATATCCAAGTCAACTAAAACCGCAGGTGTTTGTAGTTCGGATTTATTCATTATTTATTCCTCCTTTACATCGCCCTACAAGAAAATAAGATACAAAATGTAAACAAAAAACAATGAAGTTAACGATTGGGCCACACTGGTTACCGGTATTGTTCGATAAGCTATATCGGGTTTCATCCCGGAAGTTGAAGTGATTACCCAGAAAAAGTCGTCATTTCCGTGGAACACCATAAATGCCCCTGACGCACAGGCTAGCATGGCAATGACCAAACCGATGGGGGTATTAAATCCGAGAATGCCTACTAAAGGTAAAAGCATGGAAGCGGCCGTAATCATACCAACTGTCCCCGACCCAATGGCAGTTCTAAAAATTGCACCGATAAAAAAAGGAACCAGAATACCTAGCTGCAAACCTGAAAAATAGGTGGTAACCAATTCTTCAAGGGGTGAAGTTTTCAAGACACCGGCAAAAGCACCACCGGCACCTACAATGAGGACAATCTAGCCGGCGATCTTTAAAGCCTCCCCAAAAGTTCCATCAAAGGTCCAGACTTCTTTATCTTCCGGAAAAATGGAACGGTACGTAAAAAACGCAATCAAAAGACCAATCAATAAAGCAGTAACAGGTTGGCCAACCGCCTGCAAAAAAGAGGTCAAAAAGTTATCCCTACCAAGGGGAGCTGATTCCAAAGAAGCGATTGTATTAAAAAGCATTAAGAAAATAGGTAGTAGAATTGGTAAAAAAGCTGCAAGGGTACCGGGTTGTTTTTCACTGATATCTTCATGGTATTCCTCTAGAGTTTCCGGAAGAAAGTAATATTTCCTTCCGAAATAGATAGCAAAATAATACCCTACCAGTGTAACGGGCATGGAAACCAGCATACTTAAGATGATAACTAATCCTATTTCAGCGCCTAAAATACCTGTTACCGCCAATGGACCCGGTGTAGGGGGAACTAACATATGGGTAGCATGTAACCCCATTCCCAGAGCAATAGCCATAGTAGCCATGCTGGTTTTGGTATCCAGACTAAGTCGCCTGGCCAAAGGTGAAAGAATCACAAAGGCTGAGTCGCAAAATACCGGTATGGAAACGAAGTAACCTGTAACAGCCAAGCCCAGAGCTGCTTTTTTAGGCCCCGTAATTCTCAAGATGGTACTGGCCATTGTTTCTGCCGCGCCGCTTTTTTCCAGAAGAGAACCCAAAACCGTTCCTATCGCTATGACAACGCCAATACTTGATATTGTTCCTCCCAGCCCCCCGGAGAAGGCAGCTATAATATCGGGAATTCGTTGACCGGTTGTGATACCGAAAGTAAATGCCGCAATGGTTAGAGCAAAAAAGGGATGGAGCTTTACCTTCACCGTAAGGTAGATCAGGACAGCTATTGAAAAGAGTATGGCAAAGATTATTAGTCCAGCATTCATCTTTTTTCTCACTCCTGACAATGTAATCCTTATTATGCTCCCCAAGTTATTTTGAGTAAATACGTTTATGCTTTTATGACTTTTAAAAATCATTTAAGATGAAAAAATGACACCAACCATAATCAAATGATTGGTGTCAGGAGAATTTTTTACTGATTACATCGAACATAGATTTTCATCTACAATTTCCACCATGTGACCGTTTTTCAACAAAGCGGCGTTGGCCTCATCGATATCCACATGCATTTCCGGCCTATACTTGTCGCTAACCCTTACCAATACTTCTGAAAAGGTCAAAGCCCGGGAACCGGTGGTTCTGACGCTGACCCTGTCCCCGTCCTTCACACCAAAAGCCGCTGCACTGGCGGGATCCAAATGAATATGCCGTTCCGCGATAATTACTCCCTCTTTTAAGGTAATAGAGCCTTTTGGGCCGACCAAGGTCACTCCCGCGGAACCGGCTAAATCCCCGGAAGATCTTATTGGAGCTCTTACTCCCAATTTAAAACAGTCAGACACGGAGATCTCCACTTGGGTGGCTTTGCGAACAGGTCCCAACACCCTCACATTTTCAATGACACCTTTTGGGCCCACTAAAGTGACTTTTTGTTCCGCAGCAAACTGGCCCGGCTGTGAGAGTTCTCTAAAGGTGCTGAGTTTAGCATCAGAACCAAATAGAGTATTCAAGTCCGCTTGAGACAGGTGAACATGCCTGTTTGAGACGCCGATCGGAATCCCTTTAGCGCTCTGTTCCCTTTCTTCTTTTTCCAAAGCCAGCTGAGCCATAACCGCCTCTGTGACTAATTTCACTAGCTGTTCCCTATCCAACAAGTTCACCGCCTTCCTTAATCCCTCCAACAGTTATTTCTGCAATTGGGCGAGGACTTGTTTGACAATACCAGCAATCTGTTCGGTACTGATCGCATCAATCCCTGTACTTTTGACACAAGTATTCAGGGGAATATGTGACCCGTAGGCAAGTCTCTTCCGGTTAATCAAATGCATGGGAGTGACGTTGTCAGAGGTACTGGACCCTGCCAGAGTACCGCATCCTAAAGTTAATGAAGGAGCCAAACCTGTTGTCATTCCGATACCCCCTAGAGAAGACGGGGTATTCACCAGGATTCTTGATACCGGCTTTCTGATAAACTCTCTAATGATCTCCTCATTCTGGGAGTGGATAGCAAAGGTATGACCCGCCCCCATCAGGTTAAGCAAATTGATGGCCAGCTGACAGCCTTCTTCCCAATTCTTGACTACATAATAGGCCAACACGGTAGTCAATTTTTCATAAGACAAGGGAAATCCGGGACCGAATCCTTTCAGGGGTGCAACCAGTATCCTGGTCCCTTCCGGAACTTTTATGCCTGACTTCTCAGCTACTACCTTGGCACTACGCCCTACCAGCGTAGCTTTCATTCCTCCCTGGGGAGTCATAACTGCATTGCTAACCTTTTCCACTTCATCTTCAGACAGAATCCAGGCTCCCTGTGCCTTAAGTTCCGCCTCTACCTGCTCTTTAATGGGCTCGTCCACTATTATAGAGTTTTCCGAGGAACAGATTACTCCGTTATCAAAAGTTTTACCGGTAATAATATCGCATACCGCCTGTTTCACATTGGCACTACGTT
>JAAYOX010000150.1 GCA_012520135.1 Clostridia bacterium | reverse complement strand
CAAATAATTGAATTCCTTCAACAAATACCCAAAATCAACTTTGTCAATGAATATGAAATACTGAGATAGAGCGAGTATTAGCGAGAAAAACTCCTTTTATAGAGGGAGCGGGCGTTGTGCCCACAGCTGTCGGCAGCTTGCTGCCGGTAACGGCGTAGGGGCTTCGCTTGAGCTGTGCAAACATTATCAGTCTTACGCTGTCTAGCGAAAATGGTACTTTGTCTACAGTCTAAGCAAATAAGATTTGTTTTTTATGCTAGCAGGATTTGGCAATGAGCTGTAGAATAATTATGTACAAAGTTTGTAGTCAATATATCAACAATTTGTAGATAACCCGTGGATTATTTGTGGATAACTTGTACGCCTGGAGTTGTGAACGGCAATGCGGATGGAGATCAGGGGTGTGGAAAAACTCAGCTTTCGGGAGCGCCAGGTGGTTGCCCTTAAAGAAACGGGAAAGACTTCCGAGCAAATAGCAAAGCAGCTTGGTTTAAGTGCCAGTACAGTTGCTACTCTTTACAATAGGGCCAGAACGAAAGGATACGAAGTGGTAATAATCGTACCCGGAGAGGCCTTGGGATTGTTTGGGACAGAAGTAGAGGAGGAGGCGTGATACAATCATGGAGGTTAGCTATCAGCAAGTTGTAGAACAGGTATTTCCTCCGGAAAAGCCGGTAATTACGCAGCCTAAAAAGAAAAGAAAGCGAACCAAGTTTCGCTGGCGTCCCCTGCTTTTGTTTCTAGTAGGTATTTATGCGCTGGTAGCTTTTGTTGGTTTGAAATGGGAATTGAAGGAAGCCGATGCTCAGATCATGGCTTTGGAAGAAAAAAAGGCATCTTTATTGGCGGAACAGCAGCAGTTGCTTGAGGAAAAAGAAAAACTGAATAATCCTGTTTACATAGAACGACGGGCCAGAGAGGCCCTCGGATTGATTAAACCAGGGGAGAAAATTCTGGTTCCTGCTGAGCCCGGCCAAGTATTGTCCTTAAAGCTCGAAGGTATTGATGAGATCGGCGATTAAGGGAAATGGAGTTATTGACATAGTTTGCGGCGTTGGCTATAATGTAGCTATGTATGAAGGTTAGGAGGAGTTTGGCAAGTATGGCCATCGCAGTAGGCAGCATTCTTGAAGGCCGGGTAACCGGTATTACAAAATTTGGTGCTTTCGTGGAATTACCGGGAGGTGTTACCGGCTTAGTACACATTTCTGAAGTAGCCGATGCCTACGTCAAAGATGTCAAAGACTATCTGAAGGAGCAAGAGCAAGTTCAGGTGAAAGTCATCAACATTGATGATAATGGGAAGATCGGGCTATCCATTAAGCAGGCACGACCTGATTATGAGGCTAGGAATCCAAGACGCAGTCGCTCCCAGTCTCGCGAATCCTTCGAGGATAAGCTGAGCAAGTTTATGAGAGACAGTGATGAAAAACTTTCAGATCTTCGACGACATACGGATTCTAAACGGGGTGGTCGTGGAAGTTCCAAATATTGAGGAAATACAAAGCGCTTTCCGGAAAGGACAGCGCTTTATTTGATTCCAATGAGAAAATGGAGGATATTGATGCTGGCAGCTATTGATTTAGGAACTAATTCGGCTCGTCTCTTAATAGGTAAAGTGGAGAATGGCAAAGTAAAAACAGTACAACAGCACCGGAAGATTACCAGGATGGGTGCGGGAATCCGAGAGGAAGGCCTGATCAACCGGGCGGCTTTGGATAGTACGGCGAGTGCCTTGGAAGAATTTCAGCAAATAATGGTAGCTTTGGGTGTGGCAGATGTGACCGTAATAGCCACCAGTGCTGCCCGCCGGGCTTCGAATCGGGATGAATTAGCCCGCATAGTTAGGGGTATTTTCCACAGGGAATTGAGGGTTTTGGACGGCCGGGAAGAAGCCCGTTTAAGCTATGAGGGTGCCGTTGGTACCCTGCCTCGACTGCCTGGTGATCTAGTACCGGCAGTATTGGATATCGGCGGCGGCAGTGTGGAAATCTGCACTAAATTCCAAGAAGATATTCAAGCCTTGAGCTTTGAAATAGGGGCGGTTCGTAATACCGAAACACCTATCTCCGATGAAATCATGGGCAGCTTGCTGCTGCCCATGGTGGAAATGTTGGAACAGGTACGTCCCTTTACTTTAGTGGGAGTTGGAGGTACCGTTACTACCCTGGCGGCTATGGATCAAAAACTGGCAGTGTATGATTGGAAACGGATTCACGGTTATCGATTATACCGGAATCAGGTTAAAGCAATGTTTAACTTATTAAATTCCCTGTCCTTGGATCAAAGAAAGTGTCTGCCCGGCCTTGAACCCGGCAGGGCCGATATTATTGTTGCCGGCACCGGAATTTTGTTGTTCATTATGGACATTTTAAAGACCGAAGCAATCACTGTCAGTGAAGCAGATTTATTACATGGTGCCTTAATGGAGTTAAACGACTCCAACTGAATAATTACAATGCCAGTGCCTTGCGGGTGTTTTCTTCTACAATCCCGTCGTTGGGAAAGCCGTTTAAAGTCTGATAATATTTGACGGCAATGACGGTTAAATCTCCATAGCGCCCATCGGCGGCTCCCCATAACAGCCCTTCCTCTTTTAATTTCAACTGGAGTTCCACTACATCGGGCCCGGTGGCTCCCGGTTTGATGGTCCGGATTTTGTCGCCGGGGAAGTATTGTACTTTACCTAAGACGATGACCGGAGTGCCGTGAGGAATCCAGGGATAGATCTCTTCCACATCCCTATTGTACATGCGGAAACAGCCGGCAGAAGCCTGGCGACCAATTGACCAGGGTTTATTAGTACCGTGGATGCCATAGATGCCCCACGGTACGTTTAGCCCCATCCAACGGGTGCCGAAACCGCCTCCCCAACTGAGGCTTTTGTTGACAATGCGCCATTCTCCTACCGGGGACGGTGTTTTGGCCTTGCCGATGGCTACCGGGTATTCTTTGTAGATTGCTCCCTGGGAATAAACAGTTAGGGTACGTTTGTTAATATCAATTACTATCTTAATGGGACCTTCCGGCGGTGGGGTGCTGCCGGCTACGGTTTTGTCGCTACCTAGGGCTAAGGCCCGCCAAAATTGCTGTTCAACCAGCCCGGTGATTTTCAATCCATGCTCCCGTTGAAAAGTTCTTACGGCTTTTTCCGTTGCAGAATCAAATAACCCGTCTACTGTGCCCGGATTATAACCTAACTCTAACAGTCGTTCCTCCAACTCAAGAATTTCAAAGTTGGCCATGGGGGGATTGGTTAGTTGGAGGATTTCATTCCCGACGCTACATCCTCCGCGATTTTCTGCCGGAGATGAAGAACCCAAAGAAGGTTCAGGATTTATCAGAACTATCAAGAGCGATAAGATGCTTACCAAGAAAAAATTCCGCTTCATAAAGCCACTACCTCCAGTCAAAAATCCTATTCCTCAGCCTGTTTACAAACTACATAATCCCAATCGGTGTTAATCGTGGGCTTCAGAGGAGCCCGGTTTGGGGATGAGCTCAGTCCCCTTCGGCTGCCTCCGAAATCGCACCCTGCGTGCGCTCATGCCGTCGGCATTGTCCTTCAGGCTCCTTCGCTCTTTTGATTTTGGCTCCAATTCAGCCCTTCGATTAATACCGATTGGCCTCTTGTCGACAGCCTGTACTCTTTAGAGTATCTTTGTTTGGAGGCATTTATGCATCGAGGAGGTTATTTGCGGCCGGCATGCATAACAATCCCTATGTGGTTGCATAATGATCTGGGTGAGATACATCATAAGGAGATGAATATTATGTCCGGAAAAATCCTGGCCCTATTAATGGCATTAACATCCGGAGTAGCTATGGCCTTACAAGGCACATTGAATTCGGCCCTGGCTAAAATCATTGGATTGCTAGAAGCGACCCTGATCGTTCATCTTACCGCCACTTTAGTGATTCTCTTGTTGCTGTTTGGCCTAGGCTTGGGGCAGGGAGATTGGGCCAGGTTAGGGGAAACTCCTTGGTTTCTATTTCTGGGTGGTCTTTTAGGCGTTGCCATTACTTATCTGGTGGTGGCAAGCATCCCTCGAGTAGGTGTGGCTCTGGCTACAACTGCAATTATCGTTGGACAAGTAAGTGCTGCTTGTATAGCGGATCATTTCGGTCTTTTTGGATTGGAGAAATATCCATTTACCTGGTACCGGCTTGGAGGGCTGGTTTTATTGGCGGCGGGAGCCCGACTAATGCTCAGCAACGGTTAAAGCCATTAATGTTGTTTTTGTAAAATAGTAAGGGATTATGGGAGCTTAAGTCGTTAACAGGAAAATTAGCGACTTAAGCCCAAAAATGCTCTTGACATTT
>JAAYOX010000014.1 GCA_012520135.1 Clostridia bacterium | reverse complement strand
TACAATGATTGTCTCCTTGACAGATTAGTCATAGTGATGTATGTTGGGAGTAGAGGACGTATACGTCTTGATAGTGCACTAAAAACAATTGAATAAATGTTTCCGAGCATTTAAGCCTTAGAGGTTTAGACCTTATGGTTTTGATGCCGCTGACAAAAGTCGGCCGGGGTATAATTGGAAACGGTTATGCCTTCCCCTATGTGTATAAGGAAACGAGAATTGGTAGCAGAATCAGCTTTCTTATACATATAAGGAAGCTGATTTTTCTATGCCATTTTTCGTAAGGCGAAATCTACCAATAAAGGAGCTGTATCCTATGTTCGTGAATAAATTACGCCGCCGGCGTTCATTGCTATTCTTGTTGACTCTGACACTGTTAGTCTCATTTGCCTTGGGAGGATGCGGTACTACCGCCTCTAATCCTGCCGGCCCAGAAACTCCTAATCAGGAAATTAAGGATACGGAACAGGAAGCCGCCGGCACCATTAAGATTACTGATATGATAGGCCGTGAAGTGGAGATTCCCAGAGGCATTGAAAGAGTAGCGGCTTGGAAACACCTGGGTACTCTGGTTTTTGGTTTGGGCCAGCAAGACAAACTGATCCACCAGGGACTGATGAATGCCACTGCCAAAGCCATGAGTGCTGTTGACCCTGAATATGCGGCACTGCCTTATTTCAAATCGGTTACAGCCGAAGAATTATTGGCTTTGAACACTCAACTGGTTTTTGCTTATCAAGATTCTGATCCTAATGAGATTGATCAACTGACCGAAGTAGGGATCCCGGTCATTGTGCTAAAAGGAGAAACCCTGGAAGAAAGTTATGAAGCAGCTCGCTTGATTGGGAAAGCATTGGAGTGTGAAGATAAAGCTGAAGAATACATTAATGCCTGTCAAGGTATAGTGGACCTGGTCCAGGAGCGAATTAAAGATGTACCGGAACAAGAACGTCCCAAAGTCTTTTACGCGGGACCTAAGAGCATCTATACGGCAGCTTCCGGCGATATGCTGCAGAATACGATGATCAAATTAGCCGGCGGTATTAACGTAGCAGAGGAAACTATCGGCAAGTGGGCTCAGATTTCCCCGGAGCAGTTGATTCAATGGAACCCTGATGTGCTTTTCTTGGGCTCTTCTTTAGGGGAATATCAAGGTGAAGATGTCTTCAGCGACAGTGCCCTGCAGACAGTCAATGCAGTGAAAAATAAAGAAGTATATCTGATACCTTCTAATATCGGCTGGTGGGATTTTCCGGCACCCCATTGCGTTCTGGGCATTCAATTCATGGCAACCAAGCTTTATCCCGATCGATTTGAAGATATTGATATGCTCCAAGTAGCTGACGATTTTTACCTGAGATTCATCGGCAGATCATTCACAGAACTGGGAGGCAAAATATAGGTTGAGAAAAACAGTCCCGGCATTAATAATAGCAGCCTTTGTAGCAGCGATAATTATTGCTCTGCTGGCCGGCCGTTACCCTATCTCCCCTATCGATATAGGTAAAATCTTATTGTCGGAACTGGGGATAGAGGGTAACTGGCAGCCCGCAACTCAGGAAATGCAAAGTGTATTGATACGGATTCGACTGCCCCGGATCTTACTGGCGCTGGTGGTAGGGGCCTCTTTATCGGTAGCCGGTGCCGTATTTCAGGCCCTTTTCCGTAATCCCCTGGCTTCGCCGGATTTATTGGGAGCAACCGCCGGGGCCAGTTTTGGGGCAGTCCTGGCACTCCTGTTTTTTCCGCCCTTAAGCCCTTGGGTGAGTTTATCCTCTTTTGCTTTCGGAGTCGCCGCTGTTCTTGCCGCCTACTATATGGCTGCCAAAAGCCGGGACCGTTCTACTTCGGTGTTGATTTTAGCCGGAATTGTAGTTTCTTCGGTTTTCCAGGCAGGTATCTCCATTTTAAAATATGTGGCGGACCCCTATAATGAACTGCAGGCTATCGTCTTTTGGCTCATGGGTAGTTTCCAGGCAGCCAAATGGGACACTATTTTTTGGCCACTCATTATCACTATAGTCTGTACAACTCTAATCACCATCGTAGGGTGGCGGTTAAATATTATGTCCCAGGACGATGAACAAGCCTTATCTTTAGGTATTGATATTGCCAAGTGGAGAGCTTTTTACATTATTACCAGCGCTTTAATGATTGCCGTCTGTATTGCAGTCTGTGGCACGGTAGGTTGGGTCGGATTAGTTGTCCCTCATATTGCCCGGTTTTTAGTGGGGCCGGAACACCGTCGTTTAATCATCGTTACGGCTTTTGTAGGGGGGACACTCATGCTGTTGATGGATACGACGGCCCGTTCTTTATTCAGTTCGGAAATTCCCATCAGTATTATGACTTCGGTAATCGGTGCTCCATTTTTAGGATACTTGGTATTGAGCCAGAAACGGGGGTAAGACAATGAGTATCAAGGTAACAAATCTTCAAGCAGGTTATGGCAGTAGAAGGGTATTAACCGGTGTGAACTTTGAATTGGAGAGGGGTAAACTCTGTGCTTTGCTGGGACGCAACGGCTGCGGGAAAACCACTTTAATCCGCTGCATCAATGCGATTATTAAACCTCAAAAAGGCAGCGTCTACGTGGACGGCAAGGACACGGCGAACTTGTCCCGGCCGGAAATTGCCCAACTGGTTAGCTTGGTACCCCAGAGTTCCAGTCTGGCTTTTGATTATACATGTTTGGAAGTAGTGCTGATGGGAGAAGTATCCCGGCTGTC
>JAAYOX010000149.1 GCA_012520135.1 Clostridia bacterium | reverse complement strand
CACATTGAATTGATAACTAAACTTGGCCTAGCTATAGGCAGCTATGCTGTTATTAATGAGGTGCTGTTAGAATAATTGGAAATTTATGTTATGGCAATCTTAATTCAATTGGCCCTACCTGCGAAATATGGGCTTAGCGAATGCATTTCATTAAATTCTGTATACTTGAGCGAGGCGAAAGGAATGAAAATAATAAACGAAAGGGATGAAAATAATGAAAAAATTAACTATTATCTTAATATTTCTATTGATGTTTAGTTTCGTTATCAGTGGTTGTGGCGATAAATCGTCCCAAACCTCTGAACCTGCGCCGTCCCAAACCTCTGAACCTGCGCCGGTAGACCAGTCACCAAAGCCCGGTGGTACGTTAAAACTTTTTGTTTCTTCGGTTAGTAATATAGGATTTCCATCAACAATGGGCGCTATGAGTGACGGCTGGGTCTCAAGTGTGGCTTTGGAAACTCTTTTTAGGTTTGATTTACAAGGTAATGTGGTGCCCCTTTTGGCCAAAGATTGGAAAGCTGATTACGAGGCCAAAACAATAACAATTATGTTGAATAAAGGTAAAGGGATTAAATTTCATGATGGTACGGATTTCAATGCTGAAGCGGTAAAATGGAATCTAGATACCTACAGGTCATCACAGAAACCGGAATTAAAAAAAGTAACATCTGTAGATGTTGTAGATGACTATACGGTTCGACTGAATTTATCTTCTTTTGATAATTCAATAATCACTTATCTGACCGGTAACGCTGGACGTATGATATCGCCGACAGCGTTTGAGAATAACGGTCAAGAGTGGGTCGAACAGAATCCAGTAGGCACCGGTCCATTCCAGTTTGTTAGCTGGACGAAGGATGTCAACGTTAAATTTAAAAGGTTTGACGAATACTGGGGAGGAAAGCCCTACCTCGATGGAGTGGAATGGGTATTTTACAAAGATCAATTAGTAGCGCAAATGGACATTTTGGCCGGAAACTTGGATGCAATGGCTGTGCCTGATCCAGAAAATATGAAGGAAATAGAGACAACTGGTAAGTTTAATACGGTTTTCACTAATGATACTCTGCAGCCTGTTTTGATGCCAGATACGAAAAATACAAACTCTCCCTTTGCTAAATTAGAGGTGAGACAGGCTTTATCCTATGCTATAGATCAAGAGACTCTTGCAGAATCTATTGGTATGGGTTATTTTAGACCGCAAAACCAGCTGGCTCAACCAGGTACCTGGGGTTACAACCCAAACGTAGCCGGGTATCCTTACAACCCTGAGAAGGCCAAAGAGTTGCTGGCGTCAGCAGGTTATCCTAATGGTTTTGATACTACCTTGACCTATTTTGCTTATAACAAAACCGTTACAGATTCAGTGACTGCACTACAACAAATGTTGAAACAAGTGGGCATTAATGCAGTACAAAATCCAGTAACTAGAGCCAATTATATAGAGTTAGGCAATAAGGGCTGGGACGGACTACTTCGTGTGCATCTCCCGTCCTCACCTGACCCTCTTGTAACCTTAGCAAATTTTTCTGCGGGTCAACAGTATGTTAGCATGTATGTCCCTGATGAGTTTGTACAAAAATTTGACAAAGCTGTTAATGAGGTTACTTTTGAGGGCAAACAAAAGGCGGTTCAAGAGTTGATGTCTGTAGTAGATAAGTACGCTATATGGAGTTTCCTCCCTGAGGAGCGAACGATAACAGCAAAATCTAAAAGGGTGCAGGATGATTGGTATGGTGAAATGCCCAACAGATATATAAATCCCATGGTTTGGCTTAGTGAATAAATAAAATACAGGTTTGGACGTACTTGGATATAGGCTAACACCCAAGTACGTCCAAGCATATTGTTATTATCCAATTTTTCAGACATAAATCGTAAAATAGATTATGAATAATATGAATGGAAGTGGATGACTGTTGTTAAATTATATCATTAAAAGGGCAGTCTTAACTGTCGTTGTATTGTTCATCGTTTCCTTCATCACATTTTCTCTCATTCATATTTTGCCAGGAGACCCAGCCGCAGCAATGCTTGGCGATCAAGCAACAATGGAAGAGATTGAAGCTTTGAGACATGAACTTTGGTTAGACAGGCCTTTTTTTGTGCAGTATGGCCACTGGCTCTCCAATGCTCTTCAGGGCGATTTCGGAAAATCAATAATGTACCGCGTCCCGGTTAGCGAAATCATTGCCGAGCGATTGCCTGTTACCCTTTATCTATCGTTCTTATCGCTTATTCTAAGTACATTTATAGGAATCGGTGCAGGAATTATCTGTGCGATAAGACGGGGTAGTCTAATTGACCAGATAGTGAGTGTAGTTGCTAATGCCGGTGTGGCTGTTCCAATATTTTGGCTGGGCTTGCTGGGTATTTATGTATTTGGGTTTACCTTGGAATGGCTTCCTCTACAAGGGTGGACATCCCCTTTTGACGACTTTCTGAAAAGTTCAAAACAAGCGTTAATGCCCGTGATCTGTTTGTCAGTTACCGGTTCCTCGATCATCACGCGTCAGACTCGTTCCAGCTTGCTTGAGGTTATTCGGCAGGACTATATCAGAACTGCCTGGGCGAAGGGAATGGGAGAACCCCGAGTGGTCTTCAAACATGCTTTAAAAAATGCTTTAATTCCTGTTGTAACTCTGGTGGGTTTGCAGTTGCGGGTATTGGTGGGTGGAGCAGTCTTGACGGAAACTGTATTTAATATCCCTGGAATGGGCCGATTACTCGTTGACGGCGCTTTAGCCAAGGATTTTCTTATTGTTCAAGCAGGGGTCTTGCTGATAGCTGTCATGGTTAGCTTGGCTAATCTTATAACAGATATTTCGCACGGTTGGCTGGATCCGAGAATAAGATATGATTGAGGTGAAAACATGTCCATGGATAGTTCGGGGATGATTCGGGCGAAAAGCCCTCGCATAAGCGAACTTCGACGCCTCATTAAAGTAATGTGCAATCGAGTAGTAGTGGTAGTAGGGATCGGCATAATTGCATTCTTCATTCTTGTTGCAATCTTTGCGCCAATGCTGGCGGCACACGATCCTTTATATACATATTTAGAATCTATTCTTAATCCACCCTCGGGGATACATCCATTAGGTACTGATCAAGTAGGCAGAGACGTGCTTAGCCGCTTGATCTATGGAACACGAATATCATTTTTAGTAGGAATCTTCGGGGTGACAATTGCGGGTACGTTGGGTATGGGTTTAGGCTTGGTTGCAGGTTATTTCGGCGGATGGGTTAATGCCATTATCATGAGATGTATCGATGCACTTCTCGCAATACCACCTATTGTTTTGATGATGGCCATATCTGCAATCCTCGGTGGCGGTCTATTCAATGTCTTAATAGCGATTGGTTTCGGGATGATGCCAACTTATTGTCGCCTGATGTGCGCCCAGGTAACGGTATTAAAAGAAAACGACTATATCTTGGTATTACAAACCGCCGGAGCGAGTAGCTGGCGTATTATGCGTCATTTATTCATCAACGCTTTTCCTCCACTCCTTGTATTAATTACGACTAATCTTGGTACAGCCATACTGATGGAAGCGGGGCTTAGTTTTCTAGGGATTGGTATATTACCTCCTACCCCCTCTTGGGGAGCCATGATTTATGATGGACGGAGGCTTTTATTTTCTAATCCTATTCTTTCTTTAGCACCCGGAGGTGCTATTATGCTTATTGTTCTAGCTTTTAATATTGTTGGCGATGGCTTAAGAGACGCACTGGATCCTAAGCTTAGAGGCACCCTTTAGTACTTGGAAACTCAGAAGAGAAGAATTGAGGGATATAGAAAATGGTACCAATATTAGAAGTTAAAAATCTAAGAACTCAATATAAAACAGAAAGCGGCTTGGTTAAAGCGGTAGACGGGGTATCCTATTACATCAATGAGCAAGAAATTGTGGGAGTGGTAGGAGAAAGTGGTTGTGGTAAATCAGTTACTCAATTATCAGTCATGCGTTTAATAAATAGCCCTGGTGAGATTGTAGGAGGAGAAATTCTCTTTGAAGGCCAAAACTTACTGCAATTTAAAGCCAATGGTCCGGAGATGCGCCGCATTAGAGGGGCGAAAATAAGCATGGTTTTTCAAGAGCCGATGACCTCCCTGAATCCCGTCTTAACGATTGGCCAGCAACTTATAGAAATACTGGAAGTTCATTTGGGAATGAGTAGAAAAAATGCGCGGCAGCGGGTTATCGAGATGCTTGACTTGGTAGGTATTCCGGGCGCCTCTTCTCGAATTGATGATTACCCGCATAATTTTAGTGGGGGGATGAGGCAAAGAGTGATGATTGCCATGGCGTTGTTATGCAATCCTAAATTGATTATAGCGGATGAACCCACAACAGCACTGGACGTCACAACGCAGGCGCAATTATTTGAACTAATGAAATCTATGGTAGAGCGTTTCAAGAGTTCCTTAGTGATAGTTACGCATAACCTTGGTATAGTGGCACGCTATGCACACAGGATTTATATAATGTATGCAGGCCGGATAGTGGAAGAGGGAAGCTGTAAGGAAATTTTTCGCAATCCCCGTCATCCTTATACGATAGGGTTACTTAAAAGTGTTCCAAGACTGGATGACCAAGAGGGTAAGAGACTGGTTCCGATTGAAGGGATGCCACCCGATTTAATTCAAATGCCCTCAACCTGTGCCTTTCTACCACGTTGTTCCTACAGTATTGAACAATGTAGGGTTGAACCTTGGCCGGAACTGAGAAAGGTTGAAGGAACTAAACATTATGTTCGCTGCTACTTGAAAACAGAAGCATGGGAACAGTGTCGCTCGCATAGTGCTACTACTTGAAAAGAGGAGTGGGAAACATGTCAATGCCAGACGAACTAATCTTGGAAGTCAAAGATTTGAAGATGTATTTCCCAATAACAAGGGGGTTGCTTAAAAAAAAAGTAGCCTATGTGAAAGCCGTTGATGGAGTTACATTTAAAATAAAGAGGGGGGAAACGTTAGGGCTGGTAGGAGAGAGTGGCTGTGGTAAAACCACGGTAGGGCGCTGTATCGTACGTTTATATAAACCAACCTCAGGTCAAATTTTGTTCAACGGGAAAGATATCTCTTCTCTGCCAGAAAACAAAATGAGGTCCTATCGAAAAAATTTTGCTTTAATCTTCCAAGATCCTTATAGTTCACTAGATCCTCGGCAAAGCGCGGGAAATATCGTAGGGGAGCCGCTTAAAATACACAATCTTGTAAAGAGTAAGAAAGACTATCAAGAAAGGGTAGAGAAACTTTTTCAGAGCGTAGGATTGGATCCGTCGCTGATGTCCCGCTATCCCCACGAGTTCAGTGGGGGGCAGAGGCAGAGAATGGGGATAGCCAGGGCACTTTCCTGTGAGCCCAGTCTGATAATATGCGATGAGCCGGTATCGGCATTGGATGTATCCATCCAGGCGCAAATAATCAACCTACTACAAGACTTAAAAGAAGGATCATTAGGGCTATCTTATCTATTTATTTCTCATGATCTGTCTGTCGTCAAGCATTTTAGTGATAGAGTGGCAGTGATGTATTTAGGACGTATCGTAGAGATCACCACCCCTAAGAAGTTATACAATAATCCTCTTCATCCATATACCAAGGCATTACTATCGGCCATTCCTGTGCCTGATCCTGATATTGAAGAAACGCGTAAGCGTATAATAATGAAGGGTGATGTCCCCAGCCCTGTCAATCCTCCTAGTGGTTGTGCCTTACATACGAGGTGTCCTATAGCTATTCCAGAGTGCAAAGAATTAGTTCCACTACTTAGGGATGTTGGTGGTGGGCACGAGGTAGCTTGTATCAGGGTTAAATAAATAATGAACCAACCATTTGTCCGAACAGAAAACAAATTATGGAATATTCATTTCATCAAAATTTTGTTGGTAGTGCTTCCCTTAGCAGTATGTAATCAAATTCAGGTAACAACTCTCCCCTTGTATGCCCAACACCTTGGAGGCAGTGACACAATTGCCGGACTAGTAATGGGCATCTTTACAATATCTGCTCTTATGTTTCGTCCACTGGTAGGAGCTATGCTGGACAGGAAAGGGAGAAGACTAGTCCTTCTTATGGGAGCTGTCTTAGCTTTTGCGGCCTCATTGTTATATTACTTCGTTGGTGTTATTTGGCTTTTACTACTTTTAAGATTTATCCACGGTGCCGGATTTAGTGCATATACTACTTCCGGCGGCACAATCGTTTCAGATGTGGTTCCGGTATTAAGGCTTATGGAGGGTATGGGTTATTATGTAATAATCCTTACAATGGCAGTTGCTGTCGGTCCTGCTTTTGGGTTCTACCTGATTGGCTTGATAGGTATTAGGGAGTTATATCTTGTTACTGCTGGCATTTCTGCTCTAGGCATTCTTGGGGTCTTTTTTATTAATTATGAGAAAAACAACAAGCCGAATTTCAATTCAGACAGTAGTCCTGTAAACGATGGGGCAAAAAAAGATCAAAAAATTCAGTTTTTCGAAAGAAATGCACTGAAACCATCACTGGTAATGTTTTTTATAGCCTTAGCCCAGGGCAGTATCATCAGTTTTTTGCCACTCTTTGCCTATTCACAAGGAATCGGCAATATTGGTGTTTTCTTTACGGTAAATGCTGCCGCAATGTTGCTGTCAAGAACCATAACCGGCAGATTGTCTGACCGCTTCGGAGCATCAAGTATAATGCTACCGGGCACATCTCTCCTAATAATCGGGCTGGCACTGATCCCCTTTGCAACTTCTCTTTCTCAATTTGTAGTGCTTGGTGTTCTGTATGGTCTTGGCTCTGGTGTGGCTTTTCCTGTGTTAAATGCGGTTGCTATAAAAAGATGCCCCGCTGGACATCGGGGCTCAGGGAATGCTACTTTCCTTTCTGCAGTAGATGCAGGCTATGGTATAGGCTCAGTTTTTTGGGGTGTTGTGTTAGAGAATGCAGGGTTCACTGCCGTATACTTTGGGGCTTCTTGAAGTGTTACTTTATCGCTGTTGATATATCTATCTACTTTATGGAATTCAAACATTAAAGGCAAGTAAAAAGGGGTCGTAGCCTGTGATGATCGAAATATTCAAAAATGGTCATTTTGATCTCATACCGATTCCGCAATAGTATAAATGAATTCAAAGCCTTGTCCAATCAATGGTCTACAAAAGTATGTCATCTTTGATAGTAGAAATAATTTTTACTGTCAAAAAAAAATATGAAATTTGGAGGGTTAGTTTATGAATAACGGTTCACAGGTAGTTGTGATTACTGGAGCCGCCCAAGGGATAGGCCGCAGTATTGCTACCCGCTTTCATAGAAGCAGTGCAAAGCTTGCACTTCTAGATATGGATATTAAACCCTTCCAAGAATGGATTAAGGAATTGGGGCGCGATGTCCTGCTGGTTAAATGCAATGTCACTAACAGATTGGAAGTTGAGGCAGCTCGGGACCAAATTCTGGCCCATTTCGGTCGAATCGACGTTCTAATCAATAATGCTGGAATCGGGAAGTCCCCACATCATCTGGAAGAGGTCAAGGAGGAAGATTGGCGGCAGGTATTAGATGTTAACTTAACCGGTGTCTTTTTGTGTACACAAGTTTTCGGTACGTCTATGTTGGATCGCGGTGGCGCTATAGTAAACATTTCATCAATGTCCGGATTGATTCCTTCGCCACTCCGGGGAGCATATAGTGCTAGCAAGGCAGGTGTATTGATGTTGACTGCGCAGACTGCACTAGCTTGGGGGAGGCGCAAGGTACGGGCCAACGCAGTTTGCCCGGGGATTATCGAGACGACGATGGCGACACGAAATTACAAAGGCCCGGGATCTCGGCAGGCTCGGATTGATTTAGTTCCGTCTGGCAGATTAGGAACACCCGAAGACGTAGCCAATGTAGTCTTTTTTCTGGCTTCCCCAGAGTCTGAATATATAAACGGGGAATTTATACGGGTTGACGGCGGCTTTACTTTAACTACAATGTTACAATACTCAAACATATAATAGCTTATATTTTTTTGTAACCATATTCCACCAGAGTGCTGGTCGGCTATTTTTAGTAGAGTAAAATTATGAATGTTTCAGATGTCAGCCGATGGAAAGGTGTGCCCTTCTACTATTAATATGACCGTCCCGTCCAGTCAAACTCGTTGAGTTTGACTGGACGGGACGGTGGTTCATAATTCTATGGTGGTTCATAATTCTATGTATGGATTTCAGAGACCGTTATTTGGAAAATCTCCAAAGGTCGTCTGGGTAAAGCATCTGGTGCTTTACCCGTTCAGCATAGCGCATGATTTTACAGGAAAAGAGAAGTTTTCTCCGGAGAAAATTGTCGTTCAAGTCGATGCCGAACAACTCTTTGATTCTATTCAACTTATTGCTAACGGTATTGCGGTGGAGGTACATAGCCTCCGCTGTTTTTAAAATACTGCAGTCATTATTAATGTAAGAAAACAAAAAGTCGCAAAAATCGGTTCCGTTTACGGAGTCATAGCGCATGAGCACGGTGATGGCAGGATGGGCAAAATAGACCAACCTGTCATGGCCGTAGTGCTCCATCATGCAGGAATCACAGAGGTACACCAGGTAGTATTCACTGATATCCTCGAAGTAGGTATGCCGTTTACCGTCGGTGATATCTAAGAGCGGCAACAATTCCAACATCTGTTTGCTTTGTATGAAAAAGGTGCGCAGCCCCAGGATAAAACGGGTTGCTTGGCTGATGATGGCATAAGCATTATATTTTTTCAGCAGAGTTTCAAAAGTGTCCTCGTCGAACTTGGGGCGGTACAGTAAATTTGGTATAGACAGGAGGATCACGACGTACTTGTCATAGGGAGCTATGTTGCAGCGGGGAAAGACGTTTTTCAATTCCGAGGCAAGCTTCCAAAGCGATCGGTCTTCGGTTGACCGGGCGACAAGCACTAACCGAATGTATTTATCAAGTTTGTAAGGTAGATTTTTCAGCCGATACTGGATAGTGTCTACATCCTTGGGCATGAAGACGAAGATATCAGACAGCAACTTTACCAGTTCCCGGTTGCCAAAGGGAATAAAACCTGCGGTTTTCGTTATGTGCGCAGCGATAAAGCGCAGCAACATCTTAATGAAGCCCTCCGGTACCCGAGCATCTGTGTCTTCCACCATTACCAGGTAACCTAGAAGGTCATTGTCACCCATGATAGGCTCCGTCCGGCAGACTGTCTTTTTTTCTTCTGACATGCTATCCAGCAGAAAATTTACCTGATCGGCGGTAAGGTAACCACCGGTTTCCAGCCGACGGGTAATTTGGTCGGTAGATTTGTCAACCGCACAAGATTCCACCAGACGGAAAGCCGGGCTCAAGATATAGAGGGACACTTTGAAGTCCAGTACCGAAATGGCGGCTCTCAGCAGCCGGCCTAAGCTTCCGTCACTCACAGGAACTGTCTCCAGTTGTTTTTCCCACCAGTGGTACAGGTTGATGTTATTGAAAAGTCGGTTGTACAATTCCGCCAGAGGCAAGGAACTGACTACGAGATTGAGCCGGCTAGCCTCTTTGTACCGTCTAGGGTCGGTGCAGCCTGCCACGACCAGGTTCAGGTAACTCTTTCCATCCCAGACAGCCAGCAGCCGGTCTGCCTCCTCGGGCAGGCCGATATATACATGGCGATCGGAAATTTCGGTGATGGAAGGGGCACAGAGCAGCAAGCCCTCTATACAGTCGAGACTCTCCTTCTGTACCGCACTGAATACCACCGTATCATCGAAATCGCTGAACAGTTCCCGTAAATTCAGCATAACAGGCCTCCTCCGTTTCGGCTTCTTTAACACGTAATATACCAAAAAAATATTTGGCGCGCAATGCGGCAAGCACAAAAATGCCCGGGATACTGTACTTGAAAGCACAATTTATGCTTGAGAGCATAAGTAATGGCAAAACTTTAAACCTAGCACACATTGCACAGAAGAAGCGTTGATATTATACTTAAACTGTGTTGAAAATTGTTACTTTTTAAAGGAATAATTGATTATTGTCAATAATTTTTAAGAAAGCTGCATCAATCCCCCCTTCTGAAAGAAAGTATACACGATCTTTAAAGTCCAGGCAAGCTGAATGCTGATAAATGGCTAAGATAATAACCCATTGCAGCTATATCTTATTCATGCCGGGTGTTTAAAGTAAGAAAATCAGTAATATTATGTTGACTGTCAAATGGCGTTTCCAGCACTGTTTGCTGATTGATTACGATTATATAGAGCAGCGGTGTGATGTCAAGTAGTTAACTAGAAATTTTTTGCCACTCGAGGAGGTGTTTCCCGAAAAAGGCAACACTTAACCAAGCCCACCCAATT
>JAAYOX010000148.1 GCA_012520135.1 Clostridia bacterium | reverse complement strand
GTAGTTACCAGTTTTTACTAGATAAGGCTGGGTTTATTAACTGTACCCTTTTTGAGTATGGCTGGCTAAGATAATTTCCAATTCTTCTTTTTTGGGTCTTGACATACTACCGCAGGACTTAAGTCTATTAACTTTCCTGAGGGAGGGACACCGGGCGCAGGTAATCGCCGCTTTTCCCCCCTGTTTTCTTCACCAGGCAGATGTCACTAATCACCATGTCCTTTTCAACTGCTTTGCACATATCATAAACAGTTAAGGCAGCCACGGAAACAGCCGTCAATGCTTCCATCTCCACCCCGGTCCGGCCTGAATTTTTGACGACGGCTTCGATTTCGATTCTACTTTCCTCCTCATTGACAGCAAATGAAATGTCCACGGCGGACAGCATGAGAGGATGACACATGGGAATGACCTCCGCAGTCTTTTTGGCACCCATGATGCCTGCCACTTGAGCTACAGCCAAAACATCTCCTTTAGCCATTTTTTGCTCCCTGATCATGGCCAAGGTTGAAGGTTTCATCTGTACTGCTCCCCTGGCCACAGCTACCCGGGCAGTGATGTCTTTGCCGCTGACATCCACCATGCGCGCCCTGCCTTCCTCGTTAAAATGGGTAAAATCTTCCATCACCATCACCCACCGATTTCATTCATATTCCTCTGGGTTAAACTGGCCTGCTCCCGGCTGAGATGATGCCTATAGGGCTTGGACATGATCCCTTCCATGATCAAACTTGGCAGTTCCTCAGGGGCAACATTTTTCAGGTTAATTTCCCGGCTGGAATGAAGACAGGCTTTCAATTTCCCGTCCGGAGTCACTCTCAACCGGTTGCAATAATGACAAAAATGGTTGCTGAGGGGGCTGATGAGTCCCACTTGCCCCTTCCCATGGGGCAGTTTATACATCCTGGCTACAGTCCCCTGACCCTTAATGGGCAAAGGTATTAATCCCGGTTCTCTCCTTAAGACCTCGTCATTAGAGATAAAAGAACCGGGTTCCCAACCGGCAGTCTCCCCTAACGGCATCAACTCAATAAACCTGACCTGAATCTCTTCTTTTAAAGTGAGAGACACAAAGTCTTCAATTTCATCATCATTAAAACCGCCAATCAAAACCACATTGAGTTTGACGGGAGTAAGACCTACCTCTTGGGCGGCTTTGATGCCTTCCAATACATCCTGTACATTGCCCAGCCTGGTTATCTTCCGGTATTTGGCTTCATCCAGGCTGTCCAAACTGATGTTGACCCTGTTTAAGCCGGCCTTTTTCAGCTCAGCCGCATATTTTTTTAACAGGATACCGTTGGTGGTCATACTTAAATCCCTGATGCCCGGAATCACGGCCAGCCTGTCAATTAACTGCACAATCCCCCGGCGCACCAGGGGTTCTCCTCCCGTAACCCGGACTTTATCGATTCCCAGTTTGGCTGCGGCCCTGACGATGTTTTCCAATTCCTCAAAGCTTAACATATCCCGGTGCTCTTTTTTGGCAACCCCGCCGGCAGGCATACAGTAAACACAGCGTAAATTGCAAAGGTCAGTAACGGAAACCCTTAAATAGTTGATGTTCCTCCCATAACCGTCCAGCATTTTCTTCACCTGCCAAAATAGCATTTCGGATACCTGCATACTTCACACCCAAGGCACAAGCCACCTTCACCCATGCCGCTAATCTCTTCCTTGGTTATCACATCCCCGGCAAAAATACGAGGCAGGAAGACATCCAGCACGGTAGTTTTATGGTAAATGGCCGCTCCCGGAACCCCAATCAAAGTGGTTTTTCCTTTATAGGCCAGCATAAACATATTGCCGGGCTGGGCCGGGACTCCATGGGTAACTATTTCCGCACCGCAGTTTTTAATAGCTCCCGGAGTTAAATCATCGGGATCCACGGACATACCCCCGGTTAAGATGATCAAATCCGCCTCCCGGCCCAAAAAACCGGCAACGGCTTCATCTAAAGCGGAAATATCATCGGGACAAAAAACCCGGCCCTGGATTTCCGTCTCGTAAGCTTTGAGTTTGGTGTCGAGGACAGGGGCAAATTTATCAGGGATCCGGCCTTTGAACACTTCATTACCGCTAATGATGATGCCTACTTTCAACTTCCGGTAAGGCTTTACTTCAAAGACAGCACCCTGGCTCCGGCATAACTCCTCCAGTTCCAGTATTTTTTCTTCTTCAATGGTTAACGGTATGATCCGCCCTCCTGCCACCCTGTCCCCGGCTTCAACGGGATAATTGTTGGGCAAACTGGTCACCGTCACATATTCAATGGAGTTAATCTCTTTGAGCAGGGGACTGTTCAGCTTAAACAAGCCTTTGCTCTCAGCCTTCAGGGTGGTTTTTCCTTCCCTGGGGCCTTCGTAAGTAAGGTTTGGCCCCATCACCGCCTGAGCAATGCGGACAGCTGCATCATCTTCGTGGATTTCTCCCGCTCCTTCTTCGAAAACGAAGATATGCTCTTTGCCCAAGTTTAACAGTTCAGGAATATCTTCCGGCCTGATCACATGACCCCTTTTAAACCGTGTGCCTTTAAACTCACCGGGCACTACTTTGGAAATATCGTGACAGAGAGTCATTCCCACAGCATCCTGTACTTTGATTTTTTTCATGATTTCCCCCTATTACCCGATAAAATAAGCCTTAAGTTTACTGCCGGCCGGTATGGGACCGCTGCCCGCCGGAATTTCCGCCAAGATATTACAGCCAATCATGGAACTGAGAATGCCGTTGGCTTGTACTCCGGTTAGTTCCATAAAAGTATTACCTTCCCGGTAAGTCAACCTGCCTCTCAAAAATCGACCGGCGGGACTTGGTTTCTTGAAGTCATTTATCAGGGTTACTTGCATTTCCGGCAGTTCATAATCAGTACGACCCATTAGTTTCCTGATAAAAACCATACCCAGCAGTTGGAAGATCATCAAGGCTGCCGCCGGGTTACCGGAGAGAGACAAAATAACTTTGCCGTCTTTCACGGCGGCCACCATGGAACTGGGTTTAAAATTCAGTTTCCAATACAAGATCTCTCCATTGATATACCTCACTGCATCTTTAACTACATCATAATCTCCCACCGAGACACCGCCGGTAGTGATGACCATATCAGCCTGATTCAAACCCTGCTGGATAGCCGCCCCCACTTCATCCCTTTTGTCTTTGGGAGTTTTGAGAATCACAGGTTTGGCCCCCATTTGTCGACAGTAAGCAGCCAGGGTATGGCTATTACTGTTGCGGATCTTGCCGGGCTGCAAGGGTTCATCGATTTCCAGCAGTTCATCTCCCGTACTGATAATGGCAATGGTGGGCTGTTGATAAACCGGTACCCGGGTAATGCCCAGTGAGGCCATCAGTCCGATCAAGGGAGGGCTGATCTCCATTCCCCTGGACCCGATGATCTCTCCTTCAACAACATCTTCCCCGGCGGGAATCACATTGGTCCCCGGTTCAAAACCGGAGTAAATAGCTACCTGATTACCCGTTAAGGTAGTGACTTCATACTTTTCTACCGCATCCGCTCCTTCCGGAATCGGGGCACCGGTTAATACTTTTACGGCTTCTCCCGGTCCCACTTTGGCTTGAGGGGCGTAACCTGCCGGCACTTCTTCGATGACCGACAATAACACCGGCTGCTCCCTGGTGGCCATGGCCGTGTCCGCTGCCCGGAAGGCATAGCCATCATAAGGGGAACGGGCAAAAGGAGGAATGTTTTCCCCGGCCTTTAGATCTTCGCTTAATACCCGTCCCAAAGC
>JAAYOX010000147.1 GCA_012520135.1 Clostridia bacterium | reverse complement strand
TTTTTATGGTATTCTGGCATTGGCGGTAACCTCCTGGTTTGGTTTGTTTACCCAAACCCATTATGCCATAACTGGGCCGGGTACCGCCACTTCAATTTCCACGGCTGTTGGGACATCCTCCACAAAACGGTTGTAGTGCCCATTTTTAGAATTCCTTACATACATATCATCGATAATCAACTACTTATTCAATCACAATCATAAGTCGAGCTTGTACGCCTTGGAATCCTTCTAACGCCTTTCTAGTATCCGCAACCATATTGTCGAATATAGTGTTACCATTTTCAGACATTGGAAACTGCAATGCTGTAGTATTCAAAAATTCTCCTGAAATAAATTCTTCAATGGGAGGTGCTTTCACAATGTCACTTATATCGCCAATTTTCAATATCATATTCCCCATATCTTTCAATGGCCATTTTCCATTGTTATTGCGAACATAATGATTGTTGACATCTAAATGTCCTACAGCTATTCGGAGCTCATTCTCCCAAGCATAGGATTCATCTTTGAAGAACAAGGAATTCGGCATCTTCATCGATTTATCTTTAGGATAGTATGTAATTTGATCCATTAGCATACTGAGCGGATTATCCGCCAAAGCCTCAATCATCCTACGCAAAAAAGTATCCATTTTAATAATTACAACTGCCGTATCACCGAAAAGTCTCAAATCTTGATGAGGTTGTTTAAACCAATTCCGCTCCTCATCGTAATCTAAGCAAGTTAAACAAAGAAGATTGAACAATTGCGTTCCGCCATAATCTACCAGGTAGGCTCTCCTTGTCACATTTAAAAGTTCGGGGTCAATCCCACTAAGAAGTTTATTTTCAAGCGGTTTTGCAATATTCTCAACAATACCTTCCCCTAGATCGCCTCTGTAATTGTTATTAATCTCTTTGTCATTATGCACCTGTAATCTATTCCATGCTCCAAAGTTAGAAAACTGGCGCATGAAAATTTCTCCCTTGATGAAGCTTTCTGCTCGATCTTTATTTAAAATTCTTACAGGAATGAACTTTTTCATGCCAACCACCTATTATTCCCTTTTCAGTTTATTCAATCATTTGAAGATATACGCTGTCGTTTTAACGGTGTGCAATTGGCAAAACTTAATTTATCTGTTTGTTGTAAGATAAAAATACCGAAAGTTGCAAGTTAAAAATCCATAGTATTGCAACTGGAAATTCCATAGTAGGGGGTGCGGACGTTTTCTTGGACATTTTAGGCAACCAATCCAAGGCTTCGTCTGTACTCCAACGGACTCAGCGCACCTAACGATAACTTGATCCTTTTCTCATTATACCAGACAAGGTATCCATCAAGGATATCTATGAACTCCTTTATGCTGATCCCTATCCATAATCTGTTATGGAACATCTCGTTTTTAATCCGACCGAAGAATCCCTCTCAGGCTGCATTGTCAGGCGGGCAGCCCTTCCTAGACATTGATTGCTTAAGGCCTGCTTTAGCCATTCGAGACACCCACCCGGGCCACCGGTAATGGCAGCCACGGTCTGAATGTACTAACGGATGTGCTCCGTCTTTTAGGGTCTCCGTTGCGCGATCAAGCATGCTATTGACCAACTCTGCATCAGGGCTTGTCCCTATTGACCAACTAATTACCAAACCATCAAAACAATCTACGATGGGGGAAAGATATACTTTTCCGGCGGGGATCGCGAATTCCGTTATATCGGTAAGCCATTTGACGTTAGGTGCATCCGCGTGGAAATTGCGCTCGATAAGGTTGTCCGCTGCGGGTGCATTCTCGCCTTGGTATGAGCTGTATTTCCGCCTCTTTTTTATAGCAACAATCAAGCAGCATTCCAGCATTATGCGCCGTACAATCTTTTCGGAAACGTGTGTTCCTTCACGTGCAAGCAGTGCATAAAGTCGGCGGTATCCGTATCTTCTACTGCTTTCCAGAAACAGCTCTATAATGCGGCTCCGTAGTTTCTCATATTTGTCTGGCAATGACGCAATTTTGCGTTGGTAGAAGTAGCTGCTGCGTGCCAGTCTAAGGCAGTCAAGCAATTTCTTCAAAGGATGTTTATTTCTTAGGGTGTCGACCAGTATTGTTTTCTCTTTATTTGTCAGATTTTTTGGATCGACGCCCGGGTCTTTTTTTATGATTTCCACCGTCCCTTCCAGAATGTCTTTCTCAAGCGTTAGTCTCTTAATCTGGCATTTCAATGTTTCGATTTCGGATAAAAGGGCGTTCTTATCGTCAGGAAGTGACTTGTCCTTTTTTCTAGACACCGTTATGCTTCCCTCCCTATGAAGCAGATCATGTTTCCAATTATATAATACTTCTCGGGTGACGCCATACTTTTTGGCTATATTTTTCGCACTGCCGGTTCGGGTGCACAGCGCAATCACTGCTTCTTTCTTCTGTTCTGGGGTACGTTGTATGCCGCCAACGCGTTTTTTACGCCGCTTTGGCGCCAGTTCATCACACCACGATCTGAGTGTCTCCCTGGAGGGGTACCCCAATGCTCTAACTGTCCGTGATAAATTGCGGCCATGCTCAAGGTAGTGTTCTACTGCAGTTGTCCTCTGCTCCAACGAGTATTTCGGGCATCGTGAATACCGTTCCCATAATACCCCAGTCTCTTTATATGCTTTATACCATTTCGTCAATGTTTTACGGTCTGGGTAACCAAGTTCATGAACCACATCTGCAGCACATTTATCATACTTGATGTAAAGCTCGATTGCCTTCTCACGTTCTTCTTTTGAATATATGCGGACACCTCCTGTCTTTTTAGAGTCCAGGATTTTGTCCGCATTCCCCTTTCGGTATTTTTATCTTACAACAAACAATTCTTAACCTTGAAGGGTGTTCTTGGCTTGTTATAAATTTCTACAGCCAATAGTGCACTATCAATAGATCTAAAAATATTTTTAGTTTTGCCTCTTCTAAGCCTCATAACTATTTATCCCTTACCATTTTGAACCATTTTAGAACAGGTTCACCGGAAATCAAAATCCACTGTAATCACTCAATCTCGTCTCTCAGTGTATTTAAGTCAATAATATATTTATTAGGCTCTCTTCTCAAATTCTCATCATCCGTAGATTTCATATAAACTTCAGATTTAAGGACTTCCACGTCAAAGATCTCTTTTATTCCCGTTATCGGAACATCTCCACAAATCGCAAAAGGGTCCCATTTAACTCTTCTACAGATTCCACCGGTACCATTCAATGGCTGCCTCTATCCCCCGCTCGAAACTCCACTCCGGCGCATACCCCAGTAATTCTCTGGCTTTACTAATATCGGCATTACTATGCTTGATATCTCCGGGCCTGTCCGGACCAAAGATTGGCTCGATATCTTTCCCCAATGCCTTGCACAGTTCATAGTAGATGTCAATTAAGTATTCTCTGCCCCCGTAGGCAATATTAAAAGCCTGGCCTGCCACCTCACTTGGTGCCAAACAAGCTTTGAGATTAGCTTCAATTACGTTCTCTATATATGTAAAATCTCTCGACTGTTTACCATCCCCATTTATGGTAGGCTGCTCATCATTTAATGGCTGCTTAATGAACTTCGGTATCACAGCTG
>JAAYOX010000013.1 GCA_012520135.1 Clostridia bacterium | reverse complement strand
TTACCATCGGCATTGTCGATGACGTGACCCATACATCCCTACCAAGCGTTGAGGGTATTAATACCGCGCCGGAAGGCACTATTCGCTGCAAGTTCTGGGGCTTAGGCTCTGACGGGACTGTTGGGGCTAACCAAAATGCCATTAAAATTATCGGGGATAAAACGGATCTTTACGCCCAAGGCTATTTTGCCTATGACTCCAAAAAGTCCGGCGGTGTAACTATTTCTCACCTCCGTTTTGGTAAAAAGCCCATCAAATCTACTTATTTGATCGACCAGGCGGATTTTGTAGCCTGTCACAACCAGTCTTATGTGTATAACTATGATGTTTTGGCCGGTCTCAAAGAAGGAGGCACCTTCCTGCTCAACTGTCGTTGGTCCCCTGGGGAACTGGACAGCAAGTTACCCGCCAACGTAAAGCGTTACCTGGCCAACAACAAGATCAACTTCTATATTATTGACGCAGTCAGCATTGCCGGTGAGATCGGTCTTGGCGGCAGGATTAATATGGTGATGCAGTCAGCTTTCTTCAAATTGGCTAAGGTAATACCTTTGGAAGATGCCGTTAAATACATGAAACAAGCGATTAGGGACAGCTACGGGACAAAGGGCGAAAAAATTGTTGAGATGGACGACTTGGCTGTTGAACGGGGAATTGACGCTTTAGTAAAAGTAGAAATACCGGCAACCTGGGCAGACGCTCAAGAAGAAGCGGCAGCCACTCAAGAAGTTCCTGAATTCGTTAAAGAAGTAATGATACCGATGAACCGGCAGGAAGGAGACAAATTACCCGTCAGCACTTTTGTGGGCAGAGAAGACGGCACCTTGCCCATGGGTACTTCCCGCTATGAAAAGAGGGGTATTGCTATTGACGTACCCCAGTGGATTCCGGAAAACTGCACCCAGTGCAACCAGTGTTCCTTTGTCTGTCCTCATGCAGCCATTAGACCGGTACTCTTGAATGAAGAAGAAAAAGCTAAAGCTCCGGAAAGCTTTATTACCCTGAACGGCACCGGTAAGCAATTAGCAGGGTTAGCCTACCGGATTCAAGTCAGTCCTTTGGATTGTGCCGGTTGCGGCAACTGTGCAAACATTTGTCCTGCCAAGGAAAAAGCTCTGGTCATGAGGCCTATAGCCTCTCAACTGGATGTGGAACAGCCCAATTGGGATTATGCCATGACCGTAACGGTGAAAGACGACTTAGTGAGCATCAATACTATCAGAGGCAGTCAGTTTGCTCAGCCTTATCTGGAGTTCTCCGGGGCCTGTGCCGGTTGTGGAGAAACTCCTTACGCCAAACTGGTGACTCAACTCTTTGGGGATCGGATGATGATTGCCAATGCTACCGGCTGCTCATCTATCTGGGGAGCATCCTCTCCCTCGGCACCTTATTGCACTAATGCCGAAGGCAAAGGACCTTCCTGGGCCAACTCCCTCTTTGAGGATAACGCGGAGTTTGGTTACGGCATGCAGTCAGCAGTTAAGCAAATCAGAGCCCGTATCAGAGATTTGATGAAGATGGCTTTGGAAGACAATATTTCAGTAGAATTGAAAGAAGCTTTCACCGCTTGGCTGGAAGGTTTTAACGATGCAGGAGCTTCCAAAGCGGCTACGAAAGCGATGCTACCCTTATTGGAACAACAGGCAGCAGGTAATCCTGTACTGGAAGAGATCTTGGAGAAGAAAGACTATCTGATTAAGAAATCCCAATGGATTATTGGCGGTGACGGTTGGGCCTACGATATTGGTTTCGGAGGATTAGATCACGTCCTGGCTTCCGGAGAAGACGTGAATGTGCTTGTCTTTGATACGGAAGTATATTCCAACACCGGCGGGCAGGCCTCTAAGGCTTCACCAACTGCGGCGGTAGCCAAATTTGCGGCAGCCGGCAAGCGGGTGAAGAAGAAAGACCTGGGCATGATTGCTATGAGTTATGGATATGTCTATGTAGCCCAGGTAGCCATGGGAGCCAACAAGAACCAGCTGTTGAAAGCTTTAACCGAAGCCGAGGCTTATGACGGCCCCTCCCTGATTATCGCTTATGCTCCCTGTATCAACCATGGTATTTATGCAGGCATGGGTAGAACCCAGGAGCAGATGGCTAAAGCAGTGGAAGCAGGATACTGGCACCTATATCGCTACAATCCTGAATTGAAGAAAGAAGGTAAGAACCCGTTTATTTTGGACTCCAAGGAGCCGACTGCTTCTTTCAGAGACTTCCTCTTAAGTGAAGTTCGTTATGCCTCCTTGAAGAAGACCTTCCCCGAAGTGGCTGATGAATTGTTTGCCAAAGCAGAGGAAGACGCCAAGGAGCGGTACGCCAATTACCTGCGCCTTGCCCAAGGATAAACTACCAAAAGCCCCTCATTGCAGGGGCTTTTTAATTGGAAACGGCAGGAAGTGACTGGGCTCAGGGCGAAAAGTAAAGAAGTTGGAGAGGGGGGATATGATGGCAATCCAGATTCACGGTGATTTAGCGACTCTGTGGAGCAACCAGCCCATGACCGCTGCCCTAAGGCTCCAGGCCGGGGAGACGGTCAGGGCGGTGGTCCGGGATGTGACTGACCAGGAAGTGTTACTCTTAATCCGGGGCCAGCAAGTGCCGGCTCAAACGGATACCCAATTAGAGGTCGGCCAGCGCGTTAACTTACGGGTTCAGGAAGTAAGAGACGGTCGGGTAGTTTTCCAGGTAGTTCAGGAAGACAGGGCTCAGGGACAGGCTCAATCGGGTAGTAGGAATCCGGCGGAAGCTTTGTTGTTGAGACACGGTTTAACGGCAACTTCCGGGAATCTGCTGTTGGCCCAAACTCTGCTGGAGACCGGCAAAGGAGATATTTCTAAAGAAGGATTGCTATTTCTATCCCGGGCTTTAAGTTCCAACCCCAGTCCAACGGAGGTTCAGACCTTAGTGCAGCTTTTTGCCAAAGGTCTGCCCGTTGGTAAAAGCCATGTATCGGCGTTGCAGGCTTTTATTCAAACATTTATGGAAAACAATCTTTCTTTCACCGGCGCCGGGGAAAGTCAATCCCTAGTCAAGGCTATTGTTTCTCTGCCGGAAGGAGCCAAGCTATTGGAGGGGTTATCCATAGCCTTTGGCGAAAACGGGAAAGAGATCGCCGGTAAATTGGCTCAGTTTCAGGAAAGATTGGGCTTAAATTATGAATTCAATTTACGGAATAATCTAGAGGGGCAAGCGAAAGCACCTGCTTCACCGGCGTCTAACCCCGGTGACGGCCAGGAAACGGTAAAAATCACAACTGTAAAAGAGGCATTGCTGAATCTACTTCAACTACAGACGGTTGAAGGAACACAAACTTCGGAAAGCCTGCTGGCTGCAAGGACACTGCTTCAGGTGCTGACGGGACTTCAACTCCTTCATCTTGGACAGGGGGAACAAGGTCAGCTTTACCTGATGGGTTGGCTGAATTGGTTTGGCGAACTGGAAAACAGCCCCTTTTTCTTATCCTTTTTTCAGGATGAAAAGGGAGGGAGCGGTCCCGGGGAGCCCAGTCGTCAGATCATGTTGAAAACATACACACCCCGGTTGGGATCCATTATAGCTGACCTGCGTTTTTTCCGGAGGCAGTTAACGGTTCAGGTGGCGGTGGATAATGAGCCGGCCCAAAAGGTTTTTAACCGGTATACCGATAAGCTACTAGCCATGATGGAAGGTTTGCCTTGGATGGTTCAAGTGTTGCCTTGCCGGTTGTCAGAACCTCGGGAAACAGGACAATGGCTCCAGCAATATGTGGAGCCCATAACTCCTCAAACACTGGATGTTCGCCTGTAGGAGCGGTGATGATGAACAGTAGTAATGTCAATAATAATGAGCAGAATAAGAAACGGCAAGCAGTAGCCTTGTCTTATGATGAGGAACGGGGCGATACAGTTCCTACTGTAGTAGCTGTTGGGCAGGGTGTTATCGCCGATAAGATTATTGCCAAAGCCAAAGAGGCAGGGGTACCTATTCAGGAAGATCCGGAACTGGTGACCAGTCTTTGCCGGATTGAACTGGGACGCCCGATCCCTCCGGAGCTTTACGAAGCAGTGGCTCGCCTGTTGGCCTTTGTTTTGTTCTTGGATGCGGAACTGGCGGAAAAAGCCCGGAAATATTAAAAGGTATTTACAATTTCCGAACAATAAAATATAATTTTAGGTAAATATTCGTAAATTGGGAGGCTCTTATACAATCATGGAACTGCTGAAACAACGGATTTTGCAAGAAGGAAAAGCTTTGTCGGATGTAATATTGAAGGTGGATTCCTTTTTAAATCACCAGATTGATCCGATGCTGATGCAGGCTATCGGTGAGGAATTCAAGAAGAGATTTGCAGGGCAGGAGATCACCAAAGTGTTAACTGTGGAGGCTTCCGGTATTGCCGTTGCTTTGATGACAGGGCTGGTGCTGAAGGTGCCGGTGGTATTTGCCAAGAAAAAGAAAGCCAGTACCCTTTCCGGCAATGTGTATGTAGGTACCGTTTATTCATATACCAGGCAGGAAACATTTGATATTGTAGTTCAGGATACCTATCTGAGGCCGGAGGACAAAGTACTGATTATTGATGACTTCCTGGCAACCGGAGAAGCTTCCCAAGGTATGGTTTCCATTGTGGAACAGGCGGGAGCACATTTAGTGGGTGTGGTCATTGTCATTGAAAAACTCTTCCAAAGCGGGGGACAGCAGCTGCGGGATAAAGGAATTTGGGTTGAATCTTTGGTACAAGTGAAGAAGATGTCCGAGGGATCCATTGAGTTCGTTTAATACAGGGGTGGAATATGGATAAAAAGCAGGTAGCGGCAATTCTCAATGAGATAGGTTTACTCCTGGAATTAAAAGGAGAAAGCCCTTTTAAATCCCGGGCATATTATAATGGAGCGCGTAGTGTTGAAATGATGACGGAAGAACTGACTACTGTAGTTGGGGATGACAGGCTCCGGGAATTGCCCGGTATTGGAGAAGCCCTGGCTGAAAAAATTACCGAACTGGTCAAAACCGGTAGAATAGCTTATTATGAAGAACTGCGGGAAGCCATACCTGACGGTGTGGTTGCAATGCTAAAGATTCCCGGTTTGGGTCCTAAAAAAGCAAAGGTTCTATACCAGGAACTGGGCATTAGCAGTGTGGGGGAATTGGAATATGCCTGCAAGGAAAATAGATTGGTTACTTTAAAAGGTTTCGGCGCCAAAACTCAGGCTAAATTTTTAGCCGGAATAGAATATTTGAAGCGTTTTCAAGGCAGCTTTCGTCTGGCTGACGCCAAGTATTGGGCGGAGGAATTGCTAAGTGAACTGAAATCCTGTCCCTGGGTAATTGAAGGAGAAATTGCAGGTAGTATCCGGCGGGCGAAAGAGATTGTGAAAGACTTGGATTTAGTGGCTTCCTCTGGAGAACCGGCCAAGGTAACGGAGTTTTTCGCTCAATTGCCTCAAGTGGAGAAAGTAATTGCTCATGGAGACACGAAAGTCAGTGTAAAACTGGAGTGCGGGTTAGCCGCTGATTTAAGGGTTGTGCAGCCTGAGCAATTTCCTTATGCTCTCCATCATTTTACGGGAAGTAAGGAGCATAATACGGAATTACGGCAATTAGCCAAGAACATGAAACTTAAGATTAATGAATATGGTATTTTTCACGGAGACGAACTGATCGCTTGTCAGGATGAAAGGGAGTTTTACCGGGCTTTAGGTATGGATTATATTCCGCCTGAATTAAGGGAAAATACCGGAGAAATTGAAGCCTCTTTGGAAGGAAGGCTACCCGAATTAGTAGAAAGAGAAGATATCAAAGGGACATTTCATGTTCATACTCACTACAGTGATGGAAGCAGCAGTATTGAGGAAATGGTCAAAGGGGCCTTACTCAGAGGTTACCGGTACATCGGTATTTCTGACCACAGCCAATCAGCCTTTTATGCCGGGGGATTAAAGGTTGATGATATTTTACGTCAACATGAAGAAATTGACCGGGTGCAGGAAATGTACCCGGAAATCGTCATTTTTAAAGGCATTGAATCCGATATCAGGACCGACGGTTCTCTGGATTACGATGACGAAGTGCTTGCCTTATTTGATTTTATCATCGCCTCAATTCACAGTCATTTTAAACCGGGCATTGATTTGACAGAGCGATTGACAAAAGCAATGTCCCATCCGGCAGTGACCATGTTGGGGCATCCTACCGGCAGGTTGCTTCTAGCCCGGGAAGGTTACCGGGTAGATATGGAGACACTCCTTAAAGTGGCCCGGGAGAAACAAGTGATAATAGAATTAAACGCTTCTCCTTCTCGGCTTGATTTGGATTGGCGTCATTTCCGCCGGGCTAAAGAATTAGGGCTTATGATCAGTATTAATCCCGATGCTCATCAAGTGGAGGAACTGGATGATCTGGCCTATGGAGTGTTAATGGCCCGAAAAGGTTGGCTGGAAGCCGGTGATGTATTTAATACGATGAGTCCCAGAAGGGTAAAAAGATACTTGGAAGAACGTCGTCAGCGTTGGTTGGCCTAAATAAGTTGAACGGCTAAAACCCGTCAAAGGAGGAATAAGGTTGGCTAAAGTGATCTTATTGTCAGGTAGTCCCAGACCTAAGGGGAATACCATGCAGGTAATGGAAACCTGCGGTGAGGTTATACGCCAAGAGGGATTAGAAGCGGAGATTATTTCCCTCCACAATATGCAAGTCCGTTCCTGTATAGCCTGTTATAGGTGTGGTGAGTTGGGTCACTGCTCCATCGATGACGGGCTTAATGAGATTATCGAAAAGATAAAAGAAGCGGAAGGATTGATCGTGGGAGCACCGGTGTACTTCGGTACTGCTCGTGGCGATTTAATGTCTGCTCTCCAGCGGCTCGGTATGGTGGCCGGCAAAAACGGTGGTTGGCTCAGTTGGAAGGTTGGAGGGCCTATTGCCGTGGCCAGGAGGGGTGGATTATCTGCCAGTTATCAGGAGATGCTCATGTTTTATTTCATCAGTGACATGATTGTTCCCGGCTCAACTTACTGGAATATTGTTTTTGCCAAGGAGCCGGGTACAGCTGTAAAGGATATAGAAGGGATGGAGACAGTTAAGCGTTTTGCCGGCAATGTGGCGAAGCTGATCAAAAAAATTCATGCTTGAGGTTGAGGGAGAGACCGGTGGGAGGAGGGTAAACTATGGATGACGTGGCCGGCAACTGGAATCATGCTTATGAAGAGGCATTGAAGGGGTTTAGGGAGCTTACCAAACCAAAAAGAATAGCGGAAAATACCGGTGCCTCCTATCAAGGTGATTCGCAACAAGGTCAATTCATGCTTCGGTACTGTGGAGAGGATTATGTCATCACTTACCCTAGTGGTGATATCCGGCCTTCCTCCGGCGAGGGAAAATTGCCTGTCAGTGTCCGGATTTGCATCTTGCTTTATATGGCTCATGCAGTGCCTCTGCCGGAACGGCAGGATTGGAAGACTTTTAAAGATTTGCCTCAAGGATATCATCATTGGGCTCCTTTTGTATATGAAGCCTTGGATCCTCTAATTAACGGTTTTGGTTCTGATCTGGAATCCTTCAAAAGGGCCGGGGAAAGCCTGGATGGTACACCGGTACCTATGGGCGATTTGGGTTTCCAATTTCAGGTGTTGCCCCGGGTGGGATTGCAGGTAATGTTATGGGCAGGCGATAAGGAGTTTCCTCCCAAAGCCAATATTCTATTCAACGGTAACTGTGTCATGCAACTGGATACGGCCACCCTATATATGATTGGCATCGATCTGTCCAGACGGCTGTTGCACCGGGCGGGTAAATTAGCGGAGATAGAAGGAGTAGGTTGACATTTGTTAGCAGCTAACGTAGAATATAGTAGAGTTTTTTGGAACCGGAGCAGGCAGCCGATTGTGGTGTAGCCGGGCATGAGCAGCAGAGAAATCTGTGGGACTGGATACCCCACAGGTTTTTTATTTTC
>JAAYOX010000146.1 GCA_012520135.1 Clostridia bacterium | reverse complement strand
TGCATCTGCCGTGATTTATAGAAGAAAACGGAAATAATGGCAGCCAGCATCGGAATGACTACCGGCAACACTATAATATTGTTATTCATCTTCCACGCCCCTTAGCTCACTCAAGTCTACGGAACCTAGTTCCTGGTAAGATCGATAAACCATTGCCACCAGAAAAGCGGAAACGGCAAAACTGATCACAATCGCCGTCAAAATCAGCGCTTGGGGAATGGGATCGGTAAAAGACAGCCCGGCACCACCGTCGGCGGGAATAAAAGGTGAAATCCCCCTTTTAAGCCGCCCCGAGGTTAAGAGCATTAAGTTGGTACCATGGCCAATCAAAGCAGACCCCAGAACTACCCGGATCATATTCCGGGAGAGCAGGAGATAAATGCCCAGGGCAAACAAAATGCCAATCACAACAGACATTAAGAGTTCCACTTATTTCCCCTCCTCCCCAATGGCCGTAATGATGGTGATGATACCGCCTACTACCACCAGATAAACTCCCAAGTCAAACAGGAAGGCGGTAGTCAACTCCAGACGGCCGAAAAACGGCAGGATCACATGGGTGAAGGAGTGGTCCAAAAAGGTGCCGTAACTGAACATGCACCCCAAACCGGTCCCCACTGCAAACAACAAGCCTAAACCGATTAATTTTACTCCATCAAAAGGCAATGCCTTTTTTACCATTTCCAAGTTAAAGGCCAAGTATTGAATCACAATGGCTGCAGCAGTCATCAAACCGCCGATAAAGCCGCCTCCCGGTTCATTGTGACCTCTTCCCAACAGGAACAGGGAAAACAGGATGATCACATAAAGAGCCTGACGGGCGATAGTTTGGAAGATAATACTCTCCATTCTCATTCGGCATTCCCCCTTTTCCCAAGGCGTAGTTTAACAAGGGAATACACAGCTAAAGCAGCAATAGAAATCACCGTGATCTCTCCCATGGTATCAATGCCCCGGAAGTCTACTAAGACCACGTTAACCACGTTATGACCGCCGCCTAAAGGCAGGGACTCTCTTAAATAATAATCGGCTATGATCGGATCAAATAAACCGGTAGCATTGCCGGATACCATCAGCAGTGTAATCAAAAGCCCACTGGCTCCCGCAATAATCATGTTAACCAGTTTTTGGGATTTGGCAACTACTTCTTTTTTCAATTCCGGCAAGTGAGCAAAGGCCAAAAGGAACAGTATCGTGGAAACCGTCTCCACAATCAGTTGGGTCAGGGCCAAGTCAGGTGCACGGAGATTGACCCAGAATAAAACCACAACTGCCCCTACTCCCGACAGGGAAAGGATAGCTGCCAGCTTGGTGGGCAGGAATACTACTCCCAGCGCCCCACCGACAATTATCAGGGCCAGAGCGATTTCATAAGGTCCTACCGGTGATAAATCCAGAGTGGTTAGATTTAGCCCACCCTTCAAGATGAGAGTTCCTCCTACAGACAAGGCAAACCAGAGGAAAATGAAAACCAAGTAGTCTCTTAAGAATCCGGTCATTTGCTTGACGGTAAGCCAAGTGGCCACATCGTTGAGCCAAACCAAAGACTTATCGTAGAGAACGTTCAAGTTGAAACGATGATTCTGTACCCCTTCCACAAAAGAGACTACCGCCTGCTGACCCCGGAAGAACAGGAAACCGACCAGGATCACGATGGCACTCATTAACAGGGGAGTGTTAAAGCCATGCCAGAGAGCCAGGTGTTCTACTACCGGTGCTCCCCAAGTACCGGAAGCTGCCGGTAGGACAAGGATCTTTTCCACTAACCCTGGGAACAAGCCGATAATAATGTTAACAGACGCCAGAATCACAGGTGGCCACAGCATGGACCAGTTGTCACCCTGGTGATGGGGACGGATTGACGGATCTTTCGACTTCCCGCCAAAGACATTGAAGACCAGCATCATCGAATACATAAAGGTAAAGATACTACCGAGCACAGCCATTGCAGGGAACAGCCACTGGGCCACTCCGGCCATAGGCAGAGCTAAACTGGCGGTAAAGAACATCTCCTTGGAGACAAAACCGCTCAGAAGAGGGATACCGGCCATGGAAAAAGCAGTAACCCCGGCCACAATAGCCGTAATGGGCATGTACTCCCTTAAGCCCCCCAGGCTGCGAATATCCCTGGTGCCTGTTTCATGGTCAACAATACCCACTACCATGAACAAGGCTCCTTTAAAGGTAGCATGGTTAAAGATATGAAATGCTGCTGCCGCCACGGCAAGCTTAGTGGAAAACCCGAAAAGGGCGGTAATCAGTCCCAATTGGCTGATGGTAGAAAAGGCGAGAAATGCTTTCAGGTCTGTTTGGCGTACTGCCATGAAAGAACCATAGCAAAGTGTGAGAAGTCCTACTCCCGATACCAGATAAAACCATTCGGGAGTTCCCCCTAAAGCCGGGGTAAGACGAGCCAGAAGATAAAGGCCTGCTTTCACCATCGTTGCCGAGTGCAGGTAAGCACTGACCGGTGTAGGTGCTTCCATGGCGTTAGGCAACCAAATATGGAACGGAAACTGGGCCGATTTGGTGAAAGCTCCCAGAAGAATTAAGATTAAGGCCGGTAAGTAATAAGAATGGGCAACAACATCGCTGCCTTGGGCAATTATATCCCTAATATTGAAGCTGCCGGTAATCAGATAGAGGAAAATAAAACCGGCCAGCATGGCTAAACCGCCGAAAACGGTGATTAACATGGACTTTAAAGCCCCATAGCGGGATATTTCCCGGTGGAACCAAAAGCCGATGAGCAAAAAGGAGGTAACGCTGGTTAATTCCCAAAAAATGTAGAGAACCAGTAAGTTACCGGTGGTGACAACTCCTAACATTGAACCCATAAAAAGTAGAATAAAGGAGTAAAAATTCCCCAGGTTCTCCTTCTCACCCAAATACCCTACGGCATAGGATACTACGAAAAAACCTAAACCTGTAATCAGTAGTGCAAAAAGTAAAGCCAGTCCGTCTAGGTAGATGGAAAAGTCAATTCCCATCTGAGGGACCCATTGATAATTGACAATAACCGGTTCTCCCCCGGCCACTTGCGGTATGAAGCCTGCAAAGTAAGCAAATAAAAAGAGAGGTACTAAAGCTACCGCCCAGCCGACTTTGCGTTGTAAAACCGGCACTAAAAAAGGAAGTAAAAAGACAGCAAGAAAAGGCAATAGAATTGCTATCAACAGCATCGGCGACCCTCTTTTCCCAATCGAAAATTCAAGAAAGAACAAAAAGCAGGACTTCCGCCGTGAACTCGGAAGCCAGAGATTTATGAATGAAGCATTTTGGAATCCAAAATGCCGGCAACGTAGTTCATTTGGTTATGCCGCGGTTCTAACCAAATTGCAAGTAAGATGCAAGCTGTCAATCACTAAATTGACAGTCTCTCTGGTAAAAAATTAAAATTTATCCCCATTTTAAAACACTAAATCTATTTTAGCGCTTTATTGTATTAGTCGTCAATAACAAATTCATTT
>JAAYOX010000145.1 GCA_012520135.1 Clostridia bacterium | reverse complement strand
TATCTACGACCGGTGGATCTCTTTTCATGCCGGCTACTTCACCCCCTGATTAACCGATGTTGCAAACAATTAACTCTCCAAATCCGAGAAAAAATGTTATAATTTAACTGTTACTAAGTCTTTTGGAGGGTATCTGATGAATTCTGTCGCTTTTTTTGACCTTGAGGTTGACCCAACTAGCGGCCGGATTGTGGATATTGGCAGCATCAAGGGTGATGGCAGTACATTTCATTCTAATTCTGTGGTTGATTTTATCAATTTTCTGACCGGCGTTCGGTATATTTGCGGTCATAATATCTTTAATCACGACCTGAAATATCTTGAAGACCCTCTTGCCCAAGCCGGAATGAATGGTTTACGGTTTATTGATACCTTGTATCTTTCCCCGTTGTTGTTTCCCAAGGAGCCCTATCATGCCTTGTTAAAAGATGATAAGCTGCAAACAGAAGAACTCAATAACCCTTTAAATGATTCAATGAAGGCTAGGGACCTTTTTTTTGATGAGGTAGCGGCTTTTCAGCAGGCAGACAATGGATTAAAGGAGATCTATTATTCTCTCTTGCAGGATAAGAGAGAATTTAGCTCCTTTTTTCTTTTTCTTGATTTCAGTGTGCACCATCGGCAGATAGAGACTTTAATCCGGAAGGTATTCCATGGTCTCATCTGTGAAAGGGCAAACCTCACTGAGTTGATTTCAGAATATCCGATTGAGCTGGCCTACTGCCTGGCATTGATTCAGACTAACAGCCGCTATTCCATTACGCCTCCTTGGGTTTTGAATAACTACCCGGCGGTTGAACGGGTAATGTTTTTGTTGAGAAATAACCCTTGCCATACAGGATGTGTCTATTGTAATGATGCCCTGGATATCCATAAGGGATTGAAACGGTTCTTCGGTTTCGATTCCTACCGGACTTACGCCGGAGAACCCTTGCAGGAAAAAGCCGTGCAAGCGGCAGTCAACAATAAATCATTGTTGGCGGTATTTCCTACCGGCGGAGGAAAGTCCATAACTTTTCAGGTTCCGGCGTTAATGAGTGGTGTCAATGAGAAGGGATTGACAGTAGTTATCTCTCCATTGCAATCCCTGATGAAAGACCAGGTGGATAACCTGGAAAAAGCGGGCATTACCGAAGCGGTAACCATCAACGGACTGCTTGACCCGATTGAGAGGGCAAAGTCATTGGAACGGGTGGAAAACGGTACTGCTTCCATCCTCTATATCGCACCGGAATCTTTACGTTCAAAGACCATTGAACGTTTGCTGTTGGGACGGAAAGTAGTCAGATTTGTAATCGATGAAGCTCACTGTTTTTCCGCCTGGGGACAGGATTTCCGGGTTGACTACCTGTATATCGGGGATTTTATCAGGGAGCTTCAGGAAAAAAAGAATTTGAAAGAGCCAATTCCCGTTTCTTGTTTTACCGCCACGGCAAAGAGGAATGTCATCGAAGATATCAAAGCCTATTTCCACCAAAAGTTGGGTATCAATCTGGAAGTGTTTCGTGCCAATGCGTCAAGGACCAATCTTCGCTACCAAGTCTTTGAGAAGGCAACGGAAGAAGAAAAATACAACACGGTCAGGGACTTAATCCAGGAGAAAAACTGTCCCACCATTATCTATGTATCCCGGACCAGAAAAGCCTACCAATTGGCCCAAAGACTGACGCGAGACGGTTTTGAGGCCAGGCCCTATCACGGTAAAATGGACACCCGGGAAAAAATGGCCAATCAGGATGTCTTTATTCAGGGTGAGGTTCAGGTAATGGTTGCTACCTCTGCCTTTGGCATGGGCGTTGACAAGAAAGATGTGGGCATGGTCATTCATTATGACATTTCGGATTCCTTGGAAAACTATATCCAAGAAGCAGGCAGGGCCGGGAGGGATGAAAATATCACCGCCGATTGCTTTGTCTTATTTAATGATGAGGATTTGAGCAAACACTTTGTTCTCCTCAATCAAACAAAGCTGAGTATCCGGGAAATCCAGCAAGTTTGGAAAGCCATCAAAGACCTGACTAAACTTCGCTCAAAGGTATCCCAATCCGCCCTGGAAATCGCCCGCAGGGCCGGTTGGGATGACAGCATTGCGGAAATTGAAACCAGGGTGACAACGGCCATTGCTGCTCTGGAGGAAGCCGGTTATGTGAAACGGGGGCAAAATGCGCCCCGGGTCTATGCCGACAGTATCCTATGCAGAACTGCCCAGGAAGCCATCAGCAGGATCAATGCCTCTTCCAGGTTTGATGACAAACAAAAGGAGACGGCTGCCCGGATCATCAGCAAACTTTTTTCCAGTAGAAGCCGGCAGCGGGTGGACAAGGAAGTGGCGGAATCAAGAGTTGATTACATCGCCGATCATTTGGGCATTGAAAAACAGGAAGTGGTGCGGATTGTAAACCTGCTCCGGGAGGAGAAGATCCTGGCCGACGCCAAAGATCTGACCGCCTTTATCAGAAAGCGGGAAAATGTGAACCGGTCATTAAATATCGTAAATTTCTATGGACAGTTGGAAAAATATCTGCTGACAGTTATTGATGATGAAGGGCAAGTTTTGTCCCTTAAGGAGCTCAATGAGGAAGCTGAAGAATTCGGTTGTACCGGAGTAACCCCTAACAAAATTAAGACAGTACTCAATTTCTGGGCCATCAAAAACTGGATCCGACGACAGAATACCGGTTTTTCCAGAAACCATGTGGCTGTTATGGGTCTTCAGCCACGGGAGTCCCTGGAAGCTTTGCTGACCAAACGTAATGAATTAGCCCGGTTTATCGTAGAGTATCTTTATGAGAAAAGCGGTGAACAATTAAACTCCGGTATTTCCTCCGGGGAAGAGGTTCCGGTGCAGTTTTCGGTGTTGGAACTGAAAGAGGCCTTTGAAAACAGGTCCACTCTTTTTAAGAGTACGGCTACTTTGGATGAAATTGAAGACGCCCTTTTTTATTTATCAAGAATTGAAGGGATCAAAATTGAGGGCGGATTTCTGGTTACGTACCAAGCCCTGACGATTGAACGCCTGGAGCGAGATAACAAAAGGCGTTATAAGCAGGATGATTATAAAAAATTAAATGAATTTTACCAGAATAAAATACAGCAAATCCATATTGTGGGTGAATACGCCCGCAAAATGATTAGCAATTACAAGGCGGCACTGCAATTTGTCGACGATTATTTTCAACTGGATTATAAAGCTTTTTTGAATAAGTATTTCCCCGGGTCCCGCCAAAAAGAGATCAAAAAGAATATTACTCCTGCCAAATTCCAACAGCTCTTTGGAGAACTGTCTGTTAAACAACTGGAAATAATCAACGACAAGGATTCCAAATATATTGTGGTGGCAGCCGGGCCGGGCAGCGGTAAAACCCGGGTTTTGGTTCATAAGTTGGCCTCTTTGCTCTTAATGGAAGACGTTAAACATGAGCAATTATTGATGCTGACTTTTTCAAGGAGTGCAGTTACCGATTTCAAAAAACGGTTGCTGAAGCTCATCGGTAATGCGGCTAATTTTATTGAGATTAAAACCTTTCATTCTTATTGTTTTGACTTATTGGGCAAAGTGGGGACCCTGGAAAAGTCAGCTGAGATCATTGCCGAAACCGTTAACCGAATTAAATCAGGAGAAGTTGACCCAGGCAGAATTACCAAGTCTGTCCTAGTCATCGATGAAGCCCAGGACATGGATGCCCATGAGTTTGCTCTGGTCCAGGCTTTAATGGAGCGGAATGAGGAAATGCGGGTAATTGCCGTCGGTGACGATGATCAGAATATTTATGAATTCAGGGGTGCCAGTTCCAAATACCTGGAGCAATTGATTACTGAATACCGGGCGGCTAGATATGAACTGGTGGAAAACTATAGGAGTAAGAGTAATCTGGTTGATTTTACCAACAGGTATGTCCAAAAGCTTCCCCGTCGTTTGAAGACTACACCCATCATTCCGGTACAGGGCAGTCAAGGGAAATTGCGAGTGGTTCATTACCGTAGCTCTAATCTGATTGTGCCCTTGGTTAAGGATGTCCTTTCCCAACAATTACCGGGAACTACCTGTGTTTTGACCAAGACCAATGAAGAAGCGATGCAGGTTGCCGGTTTACTGAATAAGAACGGTGTCCAGGCTAAACTGATTCAATCCAATGAAGGCTTCAACCTATACAATTTGTTGGAAATAAGGTTTTTTGTCAGCCGTTTTCATGATGCTGCAACTTATGTAATTAATGATGGCCTTTGGTCAGGGGCAATAAACAGTCTTAAGAGCAGGTTTAGCAGCAGCCCTAATTTGGAGCTCTGTCTCAATCTAATCAGGGACTTTGATATTACTAATCCTACACATAAATACAAATCGGATTTAGAGGTATTTATCAGGGAATCCAAGTTGGAAGACTTTGTAAGGGGAGATCGGGAGACTGTGTTTGTCTCAACAATTCATAAGGCCAAAGGAAGGGAATTTGATAACGTTTTTTTGATGCTGGATCAGTTTTACCTTAACACTGCAGAGGCCATGCGACAGTTATATGTGGCCATGACTAGGGCCAAAAACAACCTCATGATCCATTATAACGGGGATTACCTGCATTCTATCAAAACCGAGGGATTGGAAAGGGTCGAGGATTTTAGAGAGTATGAACAGCCTGATCAATTAATGAAACAATTATCTTTAAAGGATGTTTATCTGGACTTTTTTGACCGTCGCCGGCATTTAATCAGGTACCTGAAGAGCGGGGATGAACTGCTGGTTGATGAGGACGGCTGCCTAAATATTAAGGGGATGCCGGTGCTAAAGTTTTCCAATAAATTCAAAAATGAACTTCAGGCTTTGCGGCAAGGAAACTACCGGCCTCAAAAGGCAAGGGTCAGATTTATGGTTTATTGGCAGAAGACGGATAACGAGGAGGAGATACCGGTTATATTGCCGGAACTGTATTTTGAAAGAAAGTTTCAGGAATAACGGGAAATAAAAGCCGGGTTTGTGATATATATCATTTTTTTAAAACTCCAATGGGTATAATATATAGGCAAATGAAGCAGAAAGGGGATACATAAGATGGAGAAAATTACGTTACGAGTGAATGATTTAGCTTGCCCCGATTGTGCCGGCAAAATCAGTGAGTTATTACGGAAGCAAAAAGGTGTAGAAGATGCTCAATTAAGCTTTATGACCGGGAAATTAAATGTCAGTTATGATCCGGATGTTATTTCTTTGGATGAGATTAAAAAGACTGTTTCGAAGCTGGGTTATAAGGCCGAATAGGAAAAGCGGGGCCGGCCCACGTTTAATGCCGGTTAGGAGAGTGTAGTTTGTCATTTGCAGAAGCGAGGCCCATCCTCGCTTTTTTAGCGGAAGAAAGAAGGTGTGAGCATGGGTAGACGGGAACTGAAGATTCTGATTCCGGTGATCATTATCGCTATTGGTTGGATTGCCAAATGGATGGGGTATATCCAGGTATTTAATGTGGCCATGTTGGTTGCAGCCCTTGTCTTTGGTTATGACGTTGGCAAAAGTGCCCTGCTTTCCCTGAGATACGGTATTATCAGCATCAACCTGCTGGTGATGATTGCCGCTATCGGAGGCATTTACTTGGGGGAATACTGGGAAGCGGCAGCAGTTACTTTTCTGTTCGTATTTGGCTCTTATCTGGAAGCCAGGGCTTTGGGAAAAACCCGGGATGCGTTGGCTTCTTTGATTAAAGTGGCTCCCTCCACGGCTAATGTAATCAGGGATGGAGAAATTGTGGAAGCGGATATTGATGAAGTAACTACCGGCGATGTTGTAGTGGTCCGGCCCGGGGAAAAAGTGCCTGTGGACGGTGTGATTGTCAAAGGCCAGGCTGCCATTGATGAAGCTACGATTACGGGAGAGTCTATCCCTCGCTCCAAAAC
>JAAYOX010000144.1 GCA_012520135.1 Clostridia bacterium | reverse complement strand
TCGAAGATTACTTAACACGCCGTGAGAAAAAAGGAGGTAGGAATAAATGAAAATAGCTGTATCCGCACTGGAAGCGGGATTGTCCGCCCCGGTTGATCCCCAGTTCGGAAGGGCTAAATGGTTGGTTATCTATGATACAGAAACTCAATCAGTGGAAAGTATTGATAATAGCGCCAATATGTCCCTTACCCAGGGTGCAGGTATCAAGACAGCAGAACTGGTATCCAAACATAATTGCCAAGTGGTCTTAACCGGCCATTTGGGACCAAAAGCCTTAAAGACTTTACAGGCAGTGGGCATTGAAGGTTACAACGGTATTACAGGAACCGTCCGGGATGCCATTAACTCCTGGAAGGAAGGTAAACTCCCAAAAGCGTAAATATCACCTCCATTTGTAATAGCATAAAGCCAGGTAGCATCCCCACTACCCGGCTTTATGCTTTTATTTATTCATTCCTGTGTAAATTAAGATAGCATCCCTGAGAAAGGCAGCCGTACCGGGCTGTTTTTCGTCATAGTAGGCAGTAAAACGTTCATCGTCTACATACATCTGAGCCAGTCCTGCATGGGCCTCCTTGCTATAGCTGTTCCAAAAATAGCAGAGCCACTGCCGGTGCAAGTCTGCAGCCTGCTGAGCCGGCTCCCCTGACGGATCCCCGGTTTTGAAAGCCTCCGCTAAAGTTTCCTTTAGCTTCTGCTCCAGTTGAGTTACTTCCTGATACTGTTCTTGGGTCATGCCCAAAACCTTGGCATTGGAAGCATCTACTGCCTCATTACCGTACCTTGCTCTGGCTTCCTCCCCGAACTTCTTCTCATTTTCCTCAACCAGCCGATGTTTAAAACCTTCAAATTTTTCCTTATCAGCCATGATGATCCTCCCTTCATTAGCTGCCAGGGTCTTTTCCACATTGGTAATCAGTAAATCCAGTTGCCGCCTTTTAGCCAAAAGGTTCTGCCGGTGTTCTTTCAGCGCCGCCATCACGTCGAAGTCCGGGTCCGACAGAATATCCTTGATCCGGTCCAGGCCGACACCCAGTTCCCGGTAAAAAAGGATCTGCTGCAGCCGGTCCACTTCCCGGGAACCATAGATCCGGTACCCGGAAGAGTTGAGCCTGGCCGGCTTCAGCAGTCCAATTTCATCGTAATAGCGAAGAGTTCTGGGGCTGACACCTGCTAATTGGCTTAGCTTCTGCACTGTATATTCCAATGTATTCACCCCCTGCAATCACTACTCTACACCTTTACGTAGCGGGAAGGTCAAGAGGCTGTTGCTAGAAAATATAGCTTAACGGCATGATGCAAATGCCTGCAAAGGTACCCAATAAAGCAAGACGATTGCAGCCATATTGTCGCGAAGACGGAATCAGTTCTTCAATGGCGATATAGAGCATGATTCCGGCCACCATGGCAAAAATGGCACCCAGCAAGAAATCGTTGATGAAAGGACGTAAAACCAAAAAAGCCAGTAACGCCCCCACCGGTTCAGCCACACCGGAGTAAAAACTATATTTTAACGCCTCCTTTTTACTGCCCGTGGCAAAGTAAATAGGCATGGCCACGGCGATCCCCTCAGGGATATTATGCATGGTAATGGCAACTGCTACCGACACTCCCAGGGCCAAATCACTGAAGCCGGCCATAAAGACGGCAATCCCTTCGGGGAAATTATGTAACCCAATCGCCAGCATGGAAATAAAACCTACCCTAAACAAGTTTTGGTGCGGCTTATCCTGCCTTTCTTCATCAAAATCTTCATGGGGTACAAAATAATCGATGGCCGAAGCAACGATAATGCCCACAATCAAGAAAATAATCATATAAAGTACTCCTAAAGTATCTCCCTGGGAGACACTTAAAAACCCCCTGGCTTCCGGCAATAGGTCTGAGAAGGAAACCGTCAGCATAACCCCCGCTGCAAAAGCCAGAGAAAAAGTCACCGTTTTTTCGCTCTTGCCCTTGGTCAAAAAAATAATCAATGCTCCAACCAAGGTAGCCATCCCGGCTATCATGGAGATACCCAAAGCAATTAAAGCTTGCTCATTCCCCATTCTATCCATTCCCCCTTAATCAAATCAGGCTCTTGTTTTTTGTCCCAGCATTTCGTTAGCACATTCACCGGCTTCCTGTTGTGGGAGACAGAAGATCACTGCGGCGGCTATAATTAAACCGCTGCCCAAAATCATGATTCCCGACATCTTTTCCCCCAGCAGCAACGCTCCCAACACAATACTGGTCACCGGTTCAAAAGTATTGAGAATAGCCGTCTTGGCTGAACCGATGATTCTCACCGCCATGGAAAAGGCCCCTATGGCAAAAACGGTACAAACTAAGCCCAGGATCCCCATGGCAACCCAACCATTGCGGTCAAGCTGAAAGTGAAGATCGTTAGTGAGGAGACCAAAACAAAGAGTTCCCAGGGCTGCAAAGAGGCTTAAGTAAAAAGTTAACACCATGTTGTCCATACTTTTGGTCTGCCCTCTCCCTATTTCCAAAGCATTAATTGCAAAAAACAGACCGGAAGCCAATGCTAACCCTACACCAACAAAATTCAGCTTAAACTGACCTCCACCCAGCAAACAGTAGATTCCGAGCAATGACAAGATAAGTCCGACTACTTGTAGTAAACTGAGCTTTTCCCGGTAAATGACCAGAGCTAAGGTAGCCACTATGGATGGATAAATAAAGTGAAAAACCATGGCCGGCCCTACATCAATAAAATGAAAGGAGGAAAACAAGGTTATCCCGGTACCTGCATAGCCCACCACACCTAGAAAAGCCACTTTGACCAACTGGGCTCCGGTAATTTTCAGCTTAACGCCTTTGGCCATGAAAAAAACAAACATGAAACACACCGCCAGCAAATAACGTAGAAACACCACCGTCACCGCTCCGGTGCTTTGATAAGCAACTTTGGCCAAAAGAGGCATAGTCCCAAAGGCTACGGCCCCCAATACAGCCAAAACAACTCCGTACATTGTGTTCATATCATCAGTCCCTGTCTAAATATTATCTGCCATTCCGTAACCATCATTATTATAACAGGGAAAGCTGAAATCCTCTATAACGGGTAACTACCCGCCTCCCGACAAAAAAGCCGACCCCTGCGAAACACATAACTTCGCCTGGGTCAGCCCTCAAAACCCGGGGTGCTTAACCCTTCATCTCTATAATCAGACTAAACTTATCTTGAACCATGTTAACCTCAAATACCTGACAGTTCTGATTAGTGACAAAACCCGCCTTATTAATCACTTGGGGCTCAAGCTTCAGTTCTGTCCCTTGATTGGACATATTCACTAGAAAGAGACCGTTATGTAAGTTGAGGAATTCAGCCACTGAGGCCTGAGCCAATTCGTCCATGTCTTTAATTTCTTCCTTGGCAAATAGAGAGGCCAGCTTCAGTATTGACTGCTGGCTGCCGGCAATGGCGGTAGTTAGAGAAGGCGAACCGCTAATCTGCTGCACTACCGACCAATCTCCCACTGCTGTCTCGTTGTTTACACAACGGGTAAGCCATGCCTGGGAACTGATAAAGCGAATTATATTCTTGGCAAAAAGGGAAAGGTAATCGTTCAGCACTTGGTCCTGGTCGTCAAGATTGAGGGTCTTGCGCAATAAAAGCGAAAAGTCTCCCCCCTGAACCGCAGAAAATTGCTCATCGCTCAAACTATGTTCCTCTTGATACTCTTTTAAAGCTCTTCCCAATTGATTCAAATTAAGAATTTTCGCATCAATCAATGCCTGGCCTAACAGCAGATGACCCTTTCGCTGAGATGCCAGTAAGCTATCCAACTGTTCCTGAGTAAGGTAACCTTTGGCCAGGGCAATCTCCCCAAACCGTTGATCCCGCCTGGTTTGCTCTTGATGTATCTCTTCAACTTGTGACGCAGTGAGAAACCCTTCGCTCATCGCCAGGACGCCCAGTTTCACATGAGCGGCCTGTTGTGCCTCCAGGGCTTGATACAGTTGTTCCGGAGAAAGGAAGCCATGATTCAGTAAATATTGACCAAAATACTGGCTAAACATTAGGCACCACACTCCCCTTTCCGCAAGTTGGTCAAAAGGCGATGAATAGCCTCAGCATTAATCGGTTTTTGCAGGAAATCATAGGCACCTATTTTGATGGCCTCTTTTAAATAAGACTGGGTACCTACCGAAGAAACCATGACAACTTTAGTACCGGGCTTTACTTCTTTTATCTTTCGTAGAGCTTCGATACCGTCCTGCTCCGGCATAACAATATCCATTAAGATTAGATCCGGCTGCGATGTCTCAATAGTCTGAAAAGCCTGGCTGCCATTTGTTGCTTCCAGTACGGTGCAACCTTGCTCCTCAAGGATGCCTCTCAACTGTTTACGTACTAACAATGAATCATCAACGACTAATACGGACAACTGCTTTCCTCCCATCGGTTTCCCTCCAAGCTATTAATCTATTACAGCTACTATTTTATCACATCGGAGCTTCCAAACAAGACCAAAAGAAACGCCGTTTATTATCAATAAAATCTCTCTAATCGTTCGGATTGGACTGGACCCTTTTTTCCGAATGTAGTAAACTCTATTAGTGGATGCTATACTTAAGGTTCTAAAGCCACTTACTATTATTCGGTTACTTAACCTAACTGGATCGAACCGGGAATTCGGTGGGGTTTGGTTAAAAAACATATGATACGAGGAGGAAGTAGTTATGGCCAGAACGGTAGGGACTACGGTCAGGGGGATTAGAGCTCCCATCATCATGCAAGGAGATGATTTAGTCAGTATTGTGGTTGATTCCATCCTGACTGCTTCAAAAGCAGAAGGTTTCAGCCTCCATGACCGTGATATTATTGGAGTAACCGAATCCCTTTTAGCCAGAGCACAAGGAAACTACGCCTCTGTTTCAGATATTGCCGCCAGCGTAAACGAAAAATTTACCGGTGACTTGGCCGTTATTTTCCCGATCCTGAGCAGGAATCGGTTTGCCATTATTCTAAAAGGAATTGCTATGACCGGCAAAAAAATATACCTGTTTTTGAATTACCCTGCTGATGAAGTTGGCAATCACCTGATGGACATTGATAAAATGGATCAACTGGGCATCAACCCGTATACCGATGTGCTCAGTGAGGAGAAATACCGCAGTCTTTTTGGCGAAGTAGTCCCCCACCCCTTCACAGGTGTCGATTATGTAAAAATGTATAAAGAATTGGTCCCTGAAGGGAAAATTGAGGTTTATTTAACCAACGATCCAAGGGTTGCCCTGAAATATACTAAGCAATTATTGGTGGCCAACGTTCATGAAAGACACCGAACAAAAAGAATTCTACGTTCCTCCGGTGGAGAAGTTGTTTACGGCTTGGATGACATTTTAAATCAGCCGGTTAACGGTAGCGGTTACAATCCTGACTTTGGATTGCTGGGCTCTAACGCTGCCTCTGAAAACACGGTTAAACTGTTTCCCAGAGACTGCGAAAACTTTGTCTTGGCGGTTCAGCAACTGGTCAAAGACAAAACCGGTAAGCTGGTGGAAGTCATGGTATACGGCGACGGCGCTTTCAAAGATCCTTTAGGTAAGATCTGGGAACTGGCTGATCCGGTGGTGTCACCCGGTTTTACTCCCGGCTTAAGCGGTACCCCCAATGAAATTAAATTGAAATACATTGCCGATAATGACCTTAAAAATTTGAAAGATGAGGAAATGCAGGCAGCCATTTATCAACGAATTAAAGAAAAAGAGGATAACAGTCAATCCTTGGGAACCACTCCCAGGCGTATCACCGACCTGGTAGGCAGTCTTTGCGACTTGACCAGCGGCAGTGGGGATAAAGGGACCCCCATCGTATTAGTCCAAGGATACTTCGACAATTACGCGACAGAATAGTAGCTTCACCTATTTGGCAGGTTTTTTCTTGTCAACAGATAGCGAAAGGCTGTAATGATTTGCGGAGCGGGCGTTGTTCCCCCAGCCGCCGGCAGCTTGCTGCCGGTAACGGCGTAGGGGTTCCGCCGGAGCGAAGCAAACATTACAGCCTTACGCTATTTCTCAACAAGGAGAAACCTTCCAAAGCGGAATTCAGACAATAAATGTAGGCTGGTCGGTGTTAATCGAAGAGCTGAATTGGAGCCAAAATCAAAAAAGCGAAGGAGCCTGAGGAATGAGACAAATGTAGTTTGTCTACTACCAGAGCCGCTTCCGCTACTTATTTTAATAATAAAAGGCTTACCCTGAATAAAAGTAAGCCTTGTTCCTATCAGTCCATCATGATAAAGTCAATCACCATATCTTTACCTTGTTGGCAGCCATGACCCGCTACTTTTTGAATACGACCTTCCAGCAGCTCCACCTTAATATTGCAGCTTTTGGAGCACCCTTGGCAATGA
>JAAYOX010000143.1 GCA_012520135.1 Clostridia bacterium | reverse complement strand
CGGTATGGGAATAGCGGCGATCAAAAAACATTTCCTGCCACTGCCTGACCATCCCCAGATAATTATTATTTAAAACTGCGATATTAACAGGCAAACCATATTGTACGGCGGTGGCCAACTCCTGGGAGTTCATTTGAATACTGCCGTCCCCGGCAATATCAAAAACAACTGCATCCGGGTGAGCCACTTGTACGCCAATAGCGGCGGGAAAACCATAGCCCATGGTGCCCAAACCGCCAGATGTCATAAACTGACGCGGCTTCAAGGTTTCGATATATTGAGCAGCCCACATTTGGTTTTGCCCCACCTCAGTAGTGATAAAAGCTTCCCCTTTGGTCAGGCGATTAATTTCTTGAATAATTGCCTGGGGTTTCAACCCGCCTTGTTCATAACGCAGGGGATATCTTTTTTTCCACTCAATAATCTGTGCGTACCAATCTTGGTAACCCTTCTTGGCACCCCTCTCCACCAAGGGCAACAATTTTTGCAGAACCTTTTTTACGTCACCTATTAAAGAAAGTGCTGATCTGACATTTTTATTAATTTCCGCCGGGTCAATATCTATATGCACAATATCGGCTTTTGGACAAAACTCATCCAGCTTGCCTGTTACCCGGTCATCAAAGCGCACCCCCAGCCCAATTAACAAATCACTTTCGGCAAAGGCCAAATTAGTATGAGCAAGACCGTGCATTCCTACCATACCTATACAGAGGGGGTGGTTATCAGGAAAGGCACCCTTCCCCATTAAACTGTAGGATACGGGAATCCCCGTTGCCTCGACCAGTTTAAAAAACTCAGCGCTTGCCCCTGAACTGATCAAGCCCCCGCCAACAAAAAAGATGGGCTTTTCCGCTGTTCGTATCAAATCCATCAACAGGCTTAATTTGTGCTCAATATTATTTTCAACCAACTGATAACCCGGCAATTCCAATGCAGGAGGATATTGTCCAAAGGATATTGTCGCCGTCTGCACATCCTTAGGGATATCAATCAAAACTGGGCCTGGACGTCCCGATGTTGCCACATAAAAAGCTTCATGGATAACATAAGGAAGTGTGTTGGGATCTTTAACCAAGTAGTTATACTTGGTTACGGGCAAAGTTATACCTGTAATATCCGCCTCCTGGAAAGAATCCTTACCCAGGAGTTCCAACCCCACCTGACCGGTAATAGCAATTAAAGGAATGGAATCCATATAAGCATTGGTGATACCTGTTACCAAGTTTGTGGCACCCGGTCCCGATGTGGCAAAAACTACCCCCGGTTTACCGGTGGATCTGGCGTAACCGTCCGCTGCATGGGCCGCCCCTTGCTCATGCCTGGCTAAAATATGACGCAACTCAGGGGTGCCATGCAGGGCATCGTATAAGGGCAAAACAGCCCCACCCGGATAACCGAAAACGGTATCCACCCCTTCTAACATTAAGGCCTTTAATAGAACTTGGGCACCGGTCAACTTTTCAACTGTGGTTTTCTTATCTTCAATCATGGAAAATCGCTCCTTGGCTGGCGGAAGTCACCTGCTTGGCATACCTGCCTAAATAACCGGTAGTTATGGAAGGCCCGGGTATTTGCCTTGCTTCCTCCCTTGACTTAATCTCTTGTTCCTCCAAAATCACTTCAATGGAATTATTAGGAATATCTATCTTAATCAGGTCTCCATCCTGCAAAATTCCTATGGGCCCACCTGCCGCCGCTTCCGGTGACACATGACCAATTGCCGCTCCCCGGCTGGCTCCGGAAAAACGACCGTCGGTTATTAAAGCAACTTGTTCGTCTAGTCCCATGCCGCTTAAGGCGGAGGTAGGGGTAAGCATCTCCGGCATACCCGGTCCTCCTTTGGGACCTTCATAACGGATGACAACCACGTCCCCGGGTTTAATCTTTTGATTTAGAATTGCTGTCACAGCGGCATCTTCCCCATCAAAGACCCTGGCGGGACCTTGATGAACTAACATTGAGGGCGCAACTGCTCCCCTCTTTACCACCGAGCCCTCGGGAGCCAGATTGCCCCAAAGAACCGCCAAGCCACCATCGGCACTATGCGGATCAGAGGCCGGTCTAATTACTTGCCGATCCTTAACCATCACGGTCTCCAAATTTGCTGCCAAGGTGCCACCGGTAACTGTCATTAAACTGGTATCAACCAATTTGTGATCCGCCAACTCTTTCATAACCGCCATTACCCCGCCCGCCCTGTAAAGATCCTCTATGGTAAAGTCACCGGCGGGGGCTAATTTGCTTAAATGAGGGGTAATTTTACTTACTTCATTAATTAGCTCCAAATCAATTTTAACACCCGCCTCATGGGCAATAGCCGGTAGATGCAGGGCCGTATTAGTAGTGCAACCAAGGGCCATATCCAGGGCTAAGGCATTATGAAAAGCTTTTTTCGTCATAATGTCTAAGGTGCGAATATTTTTCTTAAGCAACTCCATGACCTTCATACCCGCCTCTTTAGCCAACCTGATTCTAGCAGAATAAACTGCGGGAATGGTACCATTACCAGGCAAGCCCATGCCTAAAGCCTCCGTCAAGCAATTCATGGAATTGGCGGTAAACATACCGGAACAGGAACCGCAGGAAGGACAGGTAACCCCTTCCATTTCAGTTAGCTCCTCTTCACTCATTTCGCCGGAGCTGACCTTACCCACCGCCTCAAAAATATTGCTTAAGGTTATTTTTTTACCTCGGTAATCCCCCGCCAGCATAGGGCCGCCGCTGACAAAGACAGCAGGGAGATTCAATCTGGCAGCCGCCATTAAAAGACCGGGGACATTTTTGTCACAGTTCGGAATAAAAACTACCGCATCAAAGGCGTGTGCTTTCAGCATAATTTCGGTAGAATCAGCAATTATCTCCCTAGAGGCCAAGGAATATCGCATACCTTCGTGATTCATGGCAATACCATCACAAACGGCAATTGCGGGGAATTCTAATGGGGTACCCCCGGCCATTCTGACTCCGGCTTTAACTGCCTCTGCAATTTGCCTTAAATGAGTATGACCTGGAACAACTTCATTAAAAGAATTTACCACTCCAATAATCGGCCTTTCAATTTCCTGATCTGTTAATCCCAAAGACTTTAGCAAAGAGCGATGAGGTGCTTTTTCAATTCCCGCTTTCATCCTTTGACTATACATTTTTCTCACTCCTAATCTTTAAAAATCACCGGG
>JAAYOX010000142.1 GCA_012520135.1 Clostridia bacterium | reverse complement strand
TGATGGGCCATACGGCTACCTTTTTTGTCATATTCCCCAGCTGGCAGGGAGGCAGTATGTGGGGATTCCCCATGCACTATATTATTCCTCTTTTGACAGGCTGGTTTGGTTTGTCCATCGTATCATATTTAATGATGGTATACTGCAACCGGTTTGACGATGAACTGGATGAGTTGAACAATCAAATGGCCTCATCACCCGGTGCAACGTCGTCTCAAAGAGTTGTTCGGGCAGGCAAAACTGTTGAGGGAGGGAAATAAATATGGAAGCTAGCTGGCAATTATCAAGTCCTATTTTGGGTTTAGTAGTTACTGTAGTCATGTTTGCCATCTTTTATTATGTTGGTTGGTCTTCCAGCCGCAAGACGGCAAGTGTAGCCGACCTCTATGCAGGCGGGTATACCATCGGTCCGGCTGTGAACGGTTTGGCCATGGGGTCAACTTGGGCAAGTCTTGCCACCTTTTTGGGGGTCAGTGCTTTAATTCTGCAATTGCAGGTGCCTTTTGTATATCTTTGGATTCAATGGGGTATTTCCATTCCTTTGTTGACATTGCTGTACGGAACCAGTTTGCGTAGGATGCAGGCCTATACTCCTGCTACCTTTATCAGAGCCAGGTTTGGAAAAACATCTACTGTAGTAGCGGCTTCCTGGATGGTTCTGATCATGATTATGTACGCTCTGGGTCAGATGATCGGTGTTGCTCAAGTTTTTGAAATGTTGTTTGGTCTTTCTTACAGTACGGGCCTCATTGTCGGAGGTCTGGCTACTGTCGGATTTATTACCCTGGGTGGTATGTTAGGTGCATCTTACAACGCCGCTTTCCAAATGGTAGTGATGATCCTTACCATGATAGTACCTATGGCGGCCGTCATGAAAGCCATGGGCAGTAGCGGCTGGTGGTTCCCGCCCCTGGCTTATGGAGATATGGTGCCTGCCATGAAGGAAGTTCTTCCAACATTCTTTGATATGCAGCACCCCTTTAAGTGGTACTTCGCCCTTATTCCGGCATTTACTTTAGGGCCTATTGGATTGCCTCACTTGGCTATGCGGGTGTTTACGGCATCTAGTCTGAAAAGTGCCCGTGCTGCCGTGGTCTGGTTTGCCATCTTCTTGGGTTTGTTATTCTGTGGAACCTATACCGTAGGATTTGCCGGTAACTACTTTGTGGCTACCACCGGCACGCAAATAACGGAACCTGATAAAATCGTTCTTATTTTGAATGTTATTTACAACCCTGCATGGGTAGCTGCTCTGGTCATGGGCGGTGCTTTAGCTGCAGGTTTGTCCACAGTTAGCGGTAACCTGCTGGCTATTGGAGCGTTAGTGTCTCAGGATATTCTCGGTGTTTTTGCTCCTAATCTACAGGAAAATGCAAAAATGAAAGTCGGTTATGTTGCCTTGGGTCTGGGAGGCATTGTGGCTATGCTGTTGGCCTTTAACCCGCCCAAATTCTTGGTCACCAGTATCTTATGGGCATTTGGTCTGTGTGCCTCTACCATTACGCCTACCATGCTTCTGGGGGTTTGGTGGAAACAGGCCAATCGTCTGGCAGGGATTATTTCCTCTATCATTGCAGGGGTATCCTATATTATTATTTCTCCGCACGTTCTGCCAAATATCGTTGTAGGTTCCGGTGTTACGGCTTCCCTAGGTATGTCCGGGGGCATGGTTACGGTACCCTTGGCCTTCTTCCTGTTCATCGTATTGTCCTGGATTTTCAACAGCATGCCGGGACTGGAGCGCTTCAAACCTACTGAGGAAGACAAAAAATTGGTGGACCGGATTCATGGCTGGGGCGATTACCAGGAATACCGGTACAGTGGCAACACAGGAGTAACTTTGGCTGCAATAGCTTCGGTATTAGTATTTATCTGGGGTATCATGCCCTGGTAGAGGCAATTCCTGTTTGATTTAGCGTAGGATTAGTGTAAGATTAAGGTGGTGTGGGGGAGCTTCTTGGAATTAGAGGAGTCTCCCTCTGCCACCTATTGTTGATTGTTTCCTGTTTCAATTGTGTAGGGGGTGGGGAATTGAGTTTAGTGGCAAATCTTTTTCAAGCGTTGCGGTTAAATGAACAAGGTTACCGGCGTTTAATAGACAGTAATAAAAGTTTTCGCGGAGGTGCTTTAGTCGTTGGAACGGTAGGCTTGGCTTACGGTCTTACAAATATCATATTATTCCGTGAACTCCTCACCATGATGAGTAGTAGAGCCAGTGAAATCACCGGTGCGTTAGCCATTATCATGAGCGGGCTTTCAATTGCTTACCTGGTCCATATCAGCGTAACGTTATTAGTTTGGGCAATCTCCAAAGGGTTTCGGGGACCTGGCAGATTTGGTCTGCTGTACGGAAATTTGGGGGTAGCCATGGCTCCTTTAGTGTTTGCGGTACCGTTACTTAACTATCTGTGGCTGTCAGGGGGTAGCGGAGTAGCTTATTTATTGGCTGCACCCTTCTTGGCTTGGTTATGGGTATCACTGGTGCAAGCGATAAGGGCTACTGAAGGCCATTCTTATGGAATTGCTACCGGTGTTTTGGCGGTGACTACTATTTTTACCGGCTGTCTGTTGTATTTGTGGTTACCTTAAAATTTGGCAGGATATATACTTATTGATCTAGAATATGGAACAAAAACTTGGGAGTGTAGCTGAATGAAAATTATCGCTATTAATGGCAGCCCCCGGAAAGGGAAAAACACGGCCATCATGTTGCAAACTGCGTTAGACGCAGCGGCAGAGTTGGGAGCGGTTACAGAATTAGTGGAATTATCTGATTATCATCTAAAATTTTGTACCGGTTGCAATTCCTGTTTACGTAATACCACTTGCTCTATCACAGACGATGATAACGGGCTTTTGCATAAAAAACTACTGGAGGCCGATGGAGTTATTTTAGGCTCTCCTTGCTATTTTGGTAATGTAAGTGGGATTATGAAAAATTTTATGGACCGGACCCGTTGCTTCCATATGGTCCGCCCTGTCTTGAAAGGCAAAGTAGGAGGGGTGTTGACCCACGGTGGCCTTAGACATGGGGGACAAGAGTATACCTTGGAAATATTAGAAAGATTTATGGTTGGCCAAGGATTTATTATGGCCGACGGTTTTGAACCTTTATCCGGCGAAAATAGGGTTCTCACTACTATGGGAGTAATCGGTACCATGTACCGGGGAATGGAAGAAGGAAAGATAAAGTATTACCGTAGCGTTACCGAGGATACGTTAGCGATTAATGCCTGTCGCATATTAGGACAAAACATGGCGAATTTAATTAAAAAGACACGAAATGTCTAATTATAGTACACTATGCGTCTACTAGGGTAGACAGACCTTTGGGGTTTTGTCTACCCTTCTATAAATTTTACTGGATTTCCTGCCTCTTTCTTGTGGCATGTTTTTTGCATTTTCTAAAGATACTGAAAAGACTGCATTTAAGAAGGGGGTGGATTAATGGGTAATACAGTTATTGTCAGTGCCGCTAGAACTCCTTTTGGACGGTTCGGTGGGTGTTTGAAAGGATTGAGTGCGGCAGAGTTGGGCTCCAAGGCTACTAAGGCAGCCCTGGAGAGGGCCGGATTAACAGGTGCGGAAATTGACTATGTATTGATGGGAATGGTCCTCCAAGGAGGAGCGGGTCAAATTCCGTCTCGACAGGTGTCTCTTGGTGCCGGTATTCCTAATAGCGTTCCTTCGGATACCATTAATAAAGTGTGTATCTCTTCCTTGCGGTGTGTAGAAATAGGAGATTACATGATCCGGTCTGGAGCTGCTCAAGTGCTTGTGGCCGGAGGCATGGAGAGCATGAGTAATGCTCCCTATGTTCTCAATCAAGCCCGGTGGGGTCAGCGGATGGGAGACGGGAAACTGGTCGATTTAATGGTCTATGACGGTTTAACTTGTGCCTTCCATGGAGTTCATATGGCTATTTTAGGCAGTAAAGTAGCTAAAGAGTATGGTATCTCCAGGGAGGAACAAGATCAGTGGGCCCTCAGAAGCCAGCAATTAGCGGTAGCTGCTCAACAAGCAGGCAAGCTGCAGGATGAGATCGTTCCTGTTATGGCTCCCGTAGGCAAGGGCCGGGAGGTGGAAGTGGACCAGGACGAATCACCCCGGCCTGACACTACTTTAGAGGGCTTAGCACGGCTTAAACCGGTTTTTGATCCTGAAGGAACCGTTACAGCAGGAAATGCACCCGGTGTCAATGACGGTGCAGGCGCATTGGTACTGATGGATGAAGAAAAGGCTAAAAGCCTAGGCATTAAACCTTTAGCCAGGGTATTGGGTCAGGCTCAAGTAGCTGCGGAGCCGGCTTATATTGCTACTGTTCCTGGATTGGCAATCAATAAGCTCCTGGGGGAAAAAGGAATGAATGTGAAGGATATTGATCTTTTTGAGGTCAATGAAGCTTTTGCTGCGGTAGCCTTGACCAGTGGGCGGATAGCAAATTTGGATCCGGACAAAGTCAACGTTAACGGAGGTGCCATTGCTTTTGGCCATCCCATTGGCGCCAGTGGAGCCAGAATCCTGATGACCCTGATCTTTGAGTTAAAACGCCGGGGAGGAGGCCTGGGAATGGCAGCCATCTGCGGCGGCGGTGCTCAAGGGGATGCTGTGTTGGTTGAAGTATTTAATTAAGCCTTTGGAGGTAGAAGCATGAATATCAATAAGGTGCTAGTCATTGGTGCAGGACAGATGGGCAGCGGTATTGCCCAGGTAATGGCTCAGGCAGGCCTGTCCGTATATTTAAATGATATTAGCGAAGAGTTTATCACTCGCGGGCTTAAAGGCATTGAAAAAAATTTACAAAGAAATGTAGATAAAGGGCGCCTCAGTGTAGAGGGCCGGGATGAGATTCTGGGCAGGCTTCAAGGGGAAGTCAGTCTGGAGAGATGCAGCCAAGTAGACTTGGTGGTGGAGGCTGTCATCGAGAACTTGGAGGTTAAGTCGAAACTTTTAGCGAAATTAGATTCCCTTTGTCCTTCTGAGACCATTTTAGCTACCAATACCTCCTCTTTACCAATTACCCAATTGGCTTCCTTTACCAAACGACCGGAAAAGGTAGTGGGAATGCATTTTATGAATCCGGTACCGGTAATGAAGCTGGTAGAGATTATTGCCGGCTTGGCTACCGCTCCTGAAGTAACTAAAGCAATTGAAGAACTAACTTTGAAGCTGGAAAAGACACCGGTGATTGTTAATGATTATCCCGGTTTTGTAGCTAACCGTATTTTAATGCCTATGATTAATGAGGCAATTTATACAGTGTATGAAGGAGTTGCCACTCCTGAAGCCGTTGATGAGGTAATGAAGCTGGGGATGAATCATCCCATGGGGCCTTTGGCTTTAGCGGATTTAATCGGGCTGGATACCTGTTTGGCAATCATGGAGGTTCTCCATGAGGGATTAGGTGACAGCAAATATCGTCCTTGTCCTCTGTTGAGGAATTATGTTTATGCAGGATGGTTAGGCAGAAAGACCGGTAAAGGATTTTACGACTATCGCTGATTCCCGTGGAAGGGGTGGGCAGATGGATTTCAGATTTTCGGAAGAACAATTGATGATGCAAAAAACTGTGCGAGAGTTTGCCGAAAAAGAGATCGGCCCTTTTGTAGCTGATATGGAAAGTAAAGGGCAGTTTCCCCGGGAATTCCTGAAGAAATTGGCCCAATTGGATTTAATGGGTATTCCTATACCCAGTGAATGGGGCGGTGCCGGGTCTGACTATATTTCTTATATTATTGCTATCGAAGAGATATCCAAGGTATGGGCTTCCCTTGGGGTAATTTTAGCAGTTCATACTTCCCTGGGCTGCTTCCCCCTTTTAAATTTTGGCAGCCAGGAGCAAAAACAGCGCTTCTTATTCGATTTGGCAGCGGGAAAAAGGCTCGGGGCTTTTGCATTGTCTGAACCGGGGGCCGGCTCTGATGCTGCCAATATTAAAACAAGTGCCAAAAAAACAGGGAATGAATATATCCTCAATGGCTCTAAAGTGTTTATTTCCAATGCCGGGGAGGCGGATGTTTACCTGACAATGGCAGTAACTGATCCCGGCAAAGGTCCCCGGGGGATATCCGCATTTTTGGTGGAGAAAGACACACCCGGGCTACGCTTTGGCCCTCCTGAAAAGACTATGGGCCTTCGCTCTTCATCTACTCGTCAGCTGTTTTTCGAGGATGCACGGGTACCGGTAGAAAACTTATTGGGTCAAGAAGGTGAAGGATTTAAGATTGCCATGTCATTGTTAGATGGGGGACGCATTGGCATTGGAGCTCAAGCCTTGGGAATAGCCCGTGCTGCTTTGGAAGCAGCCCAAAACTATGCCAGGGAAAGGGAGCAGTTTGGTCAGCCTATTGCCAGCTTTCAAGGTATTCAGTTTATGTTGGCGGATATGGCCACTCAAGTTGAGGCGGCAAGGTTATTAGTCTATCACGCAGCTTTCCTGAAGGAAACAGGTCAGCCTCATTCCAAGGAAGCTTCCATGGCCAAACTATTTGCCAGTGACACCGCTATGAGAGTTACTACGGATGCAGTACAAGTTTTCGGCGGTTATGGATACACGGCTGAATATCCGGTGGAACGATATATGCGGGATGCCAAGGTAACTCAAATCTATGAAGGTACCAATCAAGTGCAGCGTATAGTAATCGCCAAGGAATTGATGCGCTAATGAGTTTATACAATAGGAGGCAGGCAACATGGATTTCTTACTAACGGAAGAACAGGAAATGCTAAGAAAAATGGTAAGGGATTTTGCCGAGGAGGAAGTAGCTCCTGGAGCAGCGGCAAGAGATGAGGAAGAGCGTTTTGATCGCCACATTTTTGACAAAATGGGAGAGCTGGGCTTAACGGGAATTCCTTTTCCCAGCGCTTATGGCGGGGGAGATGCCGGAGTAGTCAGTTATGCTATTGCCGTGGAAGAATTATCACGGGTCTGTGCCTCAACCGGGGTTACATTGTCAGCCCATGTATCTTTAGGAAGCTGGCCCATTTACTATTACGGCACCGAGGAACAAAAACAGAAGTATTTGGTTCCCTTGGCAGAAGGCACTAAACTGGGAGCTTTTGGTCTCACGGAACCATTAGCAGGCTCTGATGCCAGCAATACCAAAACTACCGCAGTCCTTGACGGCGACAGTTATATCTTGAATGGAACCAAAATCTTCATTACTAATGCCGGTGAAGCGGAAACGTATGTAGTATTTGCTGTGACAGACAAGGAGAAGAAGCACCGGGGGATTAGTGCCTTTATCGTAGAAAAAGGAACTCCGGGATTTAGTTTTGGTACAGCGGAAAAGAAAATGGGGATCCGTGGTTCTGCTACTACGGAACTGATTTTTGAAAACTGCCGTATTCCCAAAGAAAACCTTCTGGGTGAAGAAGGACAAGGATTCAAAATCGCCCTGTCCACCCTGGACGGGGGCCGCATTGGCATTGCTGCCCAAGCGGTGGGTATTGCTCAAGGCGCTTTCGAGGCAGCTTTAAAGTACAGTAAGGAAAGAGAACAATTTGGCCAATCCATAAGCAAGTTCCAGGCAATCCAATTTATGTTGGCTGATATGGCTACCAAAATAGAGGCGGCACGTATATTGACTTATAGGGCTGCCTTTTTGGAGGAAAAAGGATTACCTTACAGCCAGCCGGCAGCGATGGCTAAATTGCTGGCTTCTGAAACAGCGATGGAGGTAACAACCAAGGCGGTACAGATCTTGGGTGGCTATGGGTATACCAGGGAATACCCGGTAGAGAGAATGATGCGCGATGCTAAAATCACCGAAATCTACGAAGGCACCAGTGAAGTACAGCGGATGGTAATTGCCGCTAACCTACTAAAATAGATTTTCAAAAATACTAACGGAGGTGGTCCTATGACCCAAAAACCCCTTCGGGAAAACAGAAAGTTTGTCACCGTCTCCGGGGTACCCATTAAAGAACTGTACGGACCTGCTGATGTGAATATTGATGTAGAGCAGGATCTGGGCCAACCCGGTGAATATCCTTTCACCAGGGGTGTCCAGAAGAACATGTACAGGGGACGACTGTGGACGATGCGGCAGTTTTCCGGTTTTGCCACGGCAAAGGAAACCAACGAGAGGTATCGTTTTCTCTTGGATAACGGCCAAACCGGACTAAGCGTTGCTTTTGATATGCCTACTTTGATGGGGTATGATTCCGACCATTCTTTCAGTGAAGGAGAAGTAGGACGCTGCGGAGTGGCTATTGACAGTTTGGCGGATATGGAAAGATTGTTTGAGGGAATCCCTCTGGATCAAGTCAGCACTTCCATGACCATCAACGGTCCCGCGGCAGTTATTTGGGCTATGTATTTGGTAGCCGCTGAAAAACAAGGAGTTTCGTTGAAGGATTTAAGGGGAACCATCCAGAACGATATTCTGAAGGAATATATTGCCCAAAAAGCCTGGATTTTCCCACCGAAACCCCATATGCGATTGATCACCGATATTTTTGCTTTCGCTTCTAAAGAGGTACCCCAGTGGAATACCGTTAGTATTAGCGGGTATCACATTAGGGAGGCAGGCTCTACGGCGGTGCAAGAATTGGCCTTTACCTTGGCCGACGGTTTTGCTTATGTTGAAGCCGGTATTGAGGCAGGCTTGGATGTCGATGAATTCGCTCCCCGGTTATCTTTCTTCTTCAACTCTCATATGGACTTTTTTGAGGAGATTGCCAAGTACCGGGCTGCCCGTCGCATTTGGGCAAGATATATGAAGGAAAAATACAAAGCAAAAGATCCTCGCTCCTGGAAGCTCCGTTTCCATACCCAGACTGCCGGCTGCTCTTTAACGGGACAACAGCCGGAAAACAACATTGTCCGGACGGCTCTGGAAGCATTAGCGGCTGTATTGGGGGGCACTCAGTCTCTCCATACCAATTCCATGGATGAAGTGCTGGCATTACCTACGGAGAAAGCAGTCAAGATTGCGTTGAGAACGCAGCAGATCATTGCTTATGAAAGCGGAGTGGTCAATACTATCGATCCCTTGGCCGGTTCCTATTTTGTGGAAGCGCTGACAAAGCAGATGGAAGAAGAAGCGGAAGCATATTTCCGTCAGATTGAGGAGAGAGGCGGAGTGCTGGCAGCTATCGAACAAGGTTTCTTCCAGCAGGAATTGGCTGATGCCGCCTACAATTACCAGAAAGCCATTGAGACCGGTGAAAGAATAATTGTTGGAGTTAACGATTTTGTGGAGGAAAATGAGACCCTTGATATCGAAATACTCAAAATAGATCCACAAATCGAAATCGAACAGGTAAAAAATCTAACCCAGCTAAAAGAAAGCAGGGATAACCGGCAAGTAGCAGCTACCCTTCAGGCACTTAAGGAAGGGGCAGAAGGAACAGCCAATTTGATACCTCTGATTATGGACTGTGTCCGCGCTTATGCTACTTTGGGTGAGATAGTAGATGTTATGAAAGAAGTCTTCGGCGTATATCGGGAGCGGCCGGTTTTCTAAAGGAGGGATATTATGCATCAGGGAAAACGAATCCGAGTGCTCTTAGGTAAACCAGGCCTGGACGGACATGATCGGGGAATAAAAGTGGTTGCCAGGGCACTTAGGGATGCAGGGATGGAAGTAATTTATACAGGTTTGCATCAAACAGCAGAAAGCATTGTGGCGGCAGCCATCCAGGAAGATGTTGATGTGGTGGGCTTAAGTATTTTGTCAGGTGCCCATATGACACTGTTTCCTAAAGTGGCCAAGCTGCTCCGGGAACAGGGTGCCGATAATGTGGTCCTGATTGGGGGAGGAACCATTCCCCAGGATGATGTAGAGCAATTACTGGCGGGAGGATGGGTTGAAGCTTTGTTTACCCCGGGAACTCCTACAACCGAGTTAGTTGAGTGGATTGAAAAAAGAGTAACAGGTCAAAAGGACTAGCCCCCTAGGGGCTAGTCCTTATTTTCACAAAGAAAGAAGGGGGAGCATGCCAAAACCAAGTGCAAGTTTTCTGAAGACGATTATGCCTTTCAGTACATTAACCGATGAGGAGAGGGAGGAAGTCTTAGCAAAACTTCGGTTCGCGTCATATGCTCCAAACACCTATGTCTTTCATCAGGGAGACCCCTCCCAAAATGTTTTGTTCATTATTGAAGAAGGCTTGGCCGAGGTAACTGTTTCCGGAGACAATATGACGGAAACAGCCGTCAGTTACCGGAAGGCAGGGGATTTCTTCGGTGAAACCAGTCTGATCGTGGGGCAGGTTTATTCCGGTTCCGTAAGGGTAGTAGAGGAATTGCGGTGCTGGCTCTTGCCCAAAGATGATTTTGAAAAGCTCTTGTATAATAAGCCGGCCTTTGGCAACTTCTTTACTCGCATCATTACTGAACGGATGAGGTCTCTTTATGAGGAAATTGGGCGGGAGCAGGCTCAATCTGCCTACCATATGGAAGCAAGTACTTTTCGCCGCCGGATTGAGGAAATTATGTCTTCGCCTGTAATAACCTGCCGCCCCGAAGAAACGGTGGAAGAGATTGCGAGAAGATTAGCCAAGGCCAATCTTAGTTCTTTAGTATTGGTGGATGAAAAGGATAAGCCTATTGGATTGGTAACGGAAAGGTTGATGGTTACCAGAGTCCTTGCGGAAAATAGGTCCGGCAGTGAGACGAAAGCAATTGATATTGCGGAACCCCTAACAACTTATCTTACTCCGGAGGCGTATTTTTACCAAGCCTTGTTGACCATGGTCCGTCACCGGATTAAGCATTTGCCTATTGTAGCTGATGACCGGCTGGCCGGTATTGTTACCATCAGTGATTTGATTAAGACCAGGAGTATCGGGACCATCAGTATTCTGCAGAATATTGAAGACCGGGCTACGATCCCCGAATTGGCCGGGGCAGTTGCGCCGCTAAACAATGTCTTGACAGCACTAATGGCGGAGAAGACGCCTGTCAGGGAAATTACCGCCATTATGAATGAATATTATGACCGGTTAACCAGAAAAATTATTGCTATTGCTGAGAAAGAATTGGAAGAAGAAGGTTTTGGCCATCCCCCCTGTGAGTATTGCTTTATCAATATGGGGAGCGGTGGTCGGCGAGAGCAGTTTTTAAGAACTGATTTGGATAATGCTATAATTTTTGCTGATCCGAAGGGTATCACAACCGAACAAGCCAGAGCCTACTTCCTGGCCTTGGGACGCAGGATAATAGAAGGCTTGGTTTTGTGCGGCTTTAAAAAATGTCCCGGTGACGTGATGGCTTCCAATCCGGAATGGTGCCGTTCTCTTTCTGAGTGGATTAAGACAGCTACTAAATGGATTGATAAGCCGGATCCCATGAATATTCGGAGTTTAACTATATTTTTAGATTATCGCCCTTTGGCAGGACAGGATTATCTGGCCGGAGAGTTAAGGAACAAAATTTTTGATGCTTTTATTAAATCTCCTTTGGCTTCTCACCTGTTAGCGGCGGATGAACTCCAGTACCGGCAGCCATTGTCTTTTATGGGCAGGATTATTACCAAGAAAGATGGGCCTCATAAAGGAGAAATTAATCTCAAAGCCTCTGCCTGTGTACGGGTAGTGGACTGTGTCAGGCTTTTTGCGCTCCGCCACCGGATTGAGGAAACTTCTACCTGGGATAGGCTCGATAAGTTGGGCTCCATGCATATTTTAAAGAGAGAAGACATTGAATTCTTCCAGGCTGCTTATGAAACAATGATGTATTTTCGTTTGCGGGAGAATCTTCGGAAAGTTTTAATGGGCAAGGAAGCCGATAATTACCTTAAGCCCTCATCTTTGACTAAAATGGAAAGATCATTGTTGAAAGATTCATTAAGCGCAATTGGTAAACTGCAAAAATTAACTGAGAATCATTTTCGGATGCATTGGTTGCCTGACTAACCGTGGGGGGAGGTGGCATTGTGGACAGAATAGCTCAGTGGCTGGGAATCAAACAGCTGAAGTCCATAGAGCATGAAACTGCTTGTGGGTGGCAGGAAGAAATCAATGGAAAACTCAAGAATATCAGACCTCAAAGATTGAGGGGGATTCCTCTAAACGAAATCCGGTTTGTGGTCTTTGACACGGAAACTACCGGGTTTTACCCTAAAAAAGGCGATGAGCTTCTTTCTATTGGGGCAGTAGTATCGCAAAATGGTGAAATTAAAGAGGAAACATTTCACCGTTTTATTAATCCACATCGTAAGGTGCCCCAGGTGGTAACAGAGCTAACCGGGATTACCCAGGAACAGGCCGATGCCGGTGAGCCTGCGGTAGTAGTAATCAGGGATTTCCTGGACTTTGCCGGCACCTGTATTTTCGTGGGGCATTCGATAGAGTTCGATTTTTGTTTTTTAAACTGCAAGCTGAAACAACTGGGATGTCATGGATTTAATCATCCTTATTTAGATACTCATTGGCTGGCCAAGGCTATGTATCCCTGTTACGCAGATCTGTCCCTGGATGGATTACTAAATCTCTTTCAATTGGAAGCAGTAGGGCGGCATACGGCTTTAGGGGATGCCATATTAACCGCCAAAGTATTAAATATCCTGCTTAATAAACTTAATTGCCAACGGTTTTATGATTATATTGATCTGCGCAATTATATTCAAAGTCATAACATGCAAACGGCCCTGACCGGAGGCAGAAACCTTGGTTTTTAGAGATAAAATACAGAATATTCTAAACCAAGGTTGGTTCTACCTTTGGACTCGCCCGGAACCGTCCCCTTGCATTAATATTTCTACTTCTTTTTTAGATACAAGGTTGAAATCACCGGGGATGGTTTGCTTTAAAGCAGAGGCTGCTGTTGCAAATTCCAAAGCTATTTGCGGTTTCATACCTGTCACCAGACCGAAGATAAGGCCCGAAGCAAAAGAATCTCCGCCCCCTACCCGATCCACCAAATGAATATCGTATTTTCGAGAAAAATAAGTTGTTTTTCCATCGTAGAGCACAGCTGACCAGCCATTGTCGGAAGCTGAACGGCTTTCCCGGAGGGTGGAGGCTACATATTTAAAATTAAATTGTTCCATTAACCGGCGAGCTACCTCGGAGTAAGCTTCGTGATTAATAGTCCCCTTTGCAATATCCGTATTTTTTGCCCTGATGCCGAAAACTTTTTCGGCATCTTCTTC
>JAAYOX010000141.1 GCA_012520135.1 Clostridia bacterium | reverse complement strand
TATACCAATGAAGCGTTGCTTACCATTGTTGCTTTGTTGATCTTTGTAGGTCCTATTGCCAAATCGGCTCAATTCCCTCTCCATGTATGGTTGCCTGACGCTATGGAAGGTCCTACTCCGGTGAGTGCTTTAATCCACGCCGCAACCATGGTGGCCGCCGGTGTCTATCTGTTGGCGAGAGGATTTGTGTTATTTGAAAGTGCTACTACAGCCTTAATTATTGTGGCATTGATTGGTGGTTTCTCTTCCATTTTTGCCGCCAGTATTGGATTGGTCCAGAGAGATATCAAGAGAATTCTGGCATTTTCCACGATGAGCCAGTTGGGCTACATGGTAATGGCCATAGGTCTGGGTAGCATTACGGCAGGTATGTTCCACCTTACTACTCATGCTTTCTTTAAAGCATTGCTATTTCTTGGAGCAGGTAGTGTGATTCATGCTGTTCATACCCAGGATATATTTGAAATGGGCGGCTTGAGCAAAAAAATGAAGGTGACCACTTGGACCTTTATCATCGGTTCATTAGCCCTGGCGGGAATTTTCCCCTTAGCCGGTTTTTGGAGTAAGGATGAAATTTTACTGACAGCGCTTGGTGCCGGGGACTATTTTGGTATTCCGATATTAGGACCGTTGTTCCTGATCTTAGGTTTGTCGGTGGCATTTATGACTGCTTTTTACATGTTCCGCCTGATTTTTGTTACCTTTTTCGGAGAGGAACAGCCTGGCAGTGATGCTCATGAATCACCTTGGGTTATGACAGTGCCTCTGATTATATTGAGTGTTTTTGCCATCTTTTCAGGATTTATCGGAACGCCTTTTACCCCCAGCGGGTTTGCTGAATGGGTCTATTATGGGGAGCCCCATCATCCCCATCCCAACTATGCGATTATGGTTATGTCCACAATTGTGGCGTTAGCCGGAATCTGGTTAGCTTGGCTGATTTACGGTAAAAAGGCCATTTCTGCAGAGGCCTTGGCCAACCGCTTCCGTCCCATTCATACGCTACTATATAACAAGTATTATATTGATGAGGTCTATCAATGGTTTTTTGATCATGTGATGTTAGGTATTGCAGATGCTTGCCGTTGGTGTGACCGGAAGATTGTGGATGGTATTGCTGACGGCCTCGCAGATGGGATCCGGGCCATGGGTGCGAGAATGCGTTTCATCCAGACAGGAAATATGCAGAATTATGCTTTAGTTATTTTTGCTGCTGTGGTAGTTATTGCTCTGGTCTTGGCAGTACCCGTGTTAGGAGGGATATAATGGGCGATTTTCCAATTTTACTTACTATCGTTCTAGCCCCCGTTATTGGAGCACTGGTAATCCTACTCATTCCCGAAAAGGATGAACGAGTTATCAAAATTACGGCTGCCATTTCCACTTTTGTTTCTTTGGTTTTGTCAATCTATGCTTATCTGGTTTACGATAAAACTACCGGTGGATTTCAGTTTATCCAAGAGTTTGCTTGGGTAGAACGATTTGGTATTAACTTATCCCTGGGCGTAGACGGCATGAGTCTTCCTCTGGTGCTGTTGACAGCCATTGTAATCTTTACCGGGGTCTTTGCTTCCTGGGATATGCATAGTCGTGTTAAAGAGTTTTTCATTTTCTTGTTGGTTTTGGTGGCTGGGGTATTCGGTGTCTTTGTCTCCAGAGATTTGTTCTGGTTCTACCTGTTCTTCGAAGTAGCCGTAGTACCTATGTATATTCTCATCGGCGTTTGGGGCAGCACCCGTAAGGAATACGCAGCCATGAAGCTGACCCTTTATTTGCTGGTGGGTAGTGCTTTTGCTTTAATCGGTATCATTGCCTTAGGGCTATATGCCAAGGCACAATTGGGCTTCTTCACCTTTGACATTATGACCTTAGGCACTGTTGAGTTTGACTTAGCTTTCCAAAAGTTTGCTTTCTTCCTGATGATGATCGGTTTCGGCTTCCTGGTACCAATGTGGCCGCTGCATACTTGGTCTCCTGACGGTCACGTAGCTGCGCCCACTGCTGTGAGTATGCTTCACGCCGGGGTCCTGATGAAACTGGGTGGTTATGGTTTAATCAGAGCAGGGGTATTCCTGTTCCCCTTGGGGGCTAAATACTGGGCACCGTTGATTGCCGTTTTATGTATCGTCAACGTAGTATACGGAGCCATGGTAGCAATGGTCCAAAAAGACCTGAAGTTTGTTATCGGTTATTCCAGCGTCAGCCATATGGGATACGTATTGCTAGGCATTGCTTCTCTAAACTATATGAGTTTAGACGGAGCAGTTGCTCAGATGTTTGCCCATGGTATCATGACGGCCCTCTTCTTTGCTTTGGTAGGTAATGTGTATCATAAGGCTCATACCCGTGAAATCGCTGCGTTTGGTGGCCTGGCTCACCAAATGCCTAAAGTTGCTTCAGGTTTCCTCATCGGCGGTTTAGCTTCACTGGGGCTTCCTGGACTGAATAACTTTGCGGCAGAAGCGCTAATCTTTTTAGGATCCTGGGAAGTGGAGAAAGTATTGTTTGGCTGGCTGCATTTCCGGGTGTTGTCCATTTTGGCCATCTTCGGGGTGGTTATTACGGCGATCTATGTACTGAGAGTGGTTGCAAAGGTGTTCTTTGGACCGCGTAATCCCAAGTGGGATCATCTTACTGATGCTCAGGGAGTAGAAATGGTGCCTATCGTGATTTTAATTGGCGTGTTAATCCTGTTCGGTGTTTTCCCCTCCCTTTTAATGGATACCATTAACGTGGGAATTGGACCCTTGGTAGCCAAAATTTCTGCTGCGGCTGAGATAGGGGGTATTTTCTAATGCAGATTCAGCTTGCCGATTTTGCTTTGATGATGCCGGAAATTGCTACAGCTATCTTGGCCATAGGCCTGCTGATTGTAGGCTTGGTGGTGCCTAGAGAACAAGCTAAAGGGATCAGCTTTTTAACGGTTGCCGGTTTGGTAGGCATTTGGTTGCTAAACTTCCTTTATTGGCATGAAAATGCATCCCTATTTGGAGGAATTTACATCGTAGATCCTTACACGGTGTTTTTCCGGTTCCTCTTTTTAACCGCGGCTATTATTGTAGCTTTAGCTGCCAAAGATTATGTCAATACGCTGGAGCGTAACCAAGGGGAGTTTTATGCTCTGCTGGTGGCTGCTACTTTGGGTATGATGATTCTGGCCGGTGCAGGTGACTTGGTTACCTTGTATATTGGCCTGGAATTGATGACTATTACTTTCGTGATTTTGGTGGGTTATCAGAAGAAAGAAGCCAAGTCATCGGAAGCCGGTGTCAAATATGTAATCTTAGGAGCCATGTCCTCTGCTGTATTGCTCTATGGATTGAGTTTAGTGTTTGGTTTTACCGGTACTACCATTATTGCGGACATGGTGCCAAGACTAACCCTAAGCGGTGCCTCTCCTTTGTTGCTCTTGGGAATCGTTTTCCTGGTTGCCGGTTTCGGTTTTAAAGTGTCTGCTGTTCCGTTTCACATGTGGTCCCCTGATATTTACGAGGGAGCACCAACTCCGGTGACAGCATTCCTGGCGGTTGCTTCTAAAGCTGCCGGCTTGGCTGCATTTGTCAGGGTTTTCTTGATTGCTTTGCCGGAACTGCAGCCTTACTGGATCACAATTGTGGTGGTTCTTACGGCTATTACGGTAGTCGTAGGCAACCTGATTGCTATTCCCCAAAGTAATATTAAGAGAATGCTGGCCTTTTCCAGTGTAGCCCAGGCAGGTTACATTCTGTTTGGATTAGTAGCTTTCTCTTCCTTGGGCGTTGGAGCACTTCTGTTCCACTCTATCTTGTACGTATTTGCTAATATAGGTGCTTTTGCGGTAGCCATAGTAGTTAAGAATTCTACCGGTAGCGATGAGATTAAAGATTACAGCGGGTTAGCACAAACCTCCCCGTTTTTGGCAGCGGTCATGTTATTGTGCTTGTTGTCTTTAGCGGGAATACCGCCGGTAGCAGGTTTTGTCAGCAAGTTCTACCTGTTTATGGCTGTTATTGAGAAAGGCATGGTTTGGTTAGCCTTTGTAGGGATAATGATGAGCATGGTGTCGGTTTACTACTACCTGATTGTTGCCAAAGCCATGTATTTAGGAACACCAAATAGAGAAGCCAAGCCAATCTCTGTTTCCGCCAGCACTCAAATTGCTCTGGTCATCTGTTTGGTTGCCGTAATCTTTTTCGGTGTTTATCCCACACCGCTCCTGGATCTGGCTATGAATGTAGGTTATAGTTTCTTCCCATTTTAGTCCATTGACATCTTAGAGTTATTTGCTTGATACTTTTGTCGGTCTGTCTTTCAGGATAGGCTGCAGGCTGTCGACAAAGGATTAACCGGTGTTAATCGAAGGATTGAATTCGTCTGTCGTTTACGATTAACACCGGTTAGACCCCTATGCCGCCTGTGCGGTACCGGCAGAAGGATGAAAATTAGGTTTATTAAATTTCAAGACAGGATTATATAGTTTGTCGTCAACAAGCAGTGGCCTATCTCCCGGGATAGGCCGAAAAAATAGGTTTATTCTTAATACAGGTAACTTATTATTTCGTTGCTACCTTGTTTTAGTATGTTATCTACAAAGGAGGCAACACATTGTGGACAAACGGAAGGTTTTGGGGAACCGGGGAGAAGAGATAGCTGCTAAGTACTTGGAGGAACAAGGATATAAAATCCTGGCGAGAAACTACCGGTGCTTATTAGGGGAAATTGACATTATTGCTTGTGATAATGAAGATTTAGTCTTTATTGAAGTCAAAACCCGAACGAATCTGGCTTTCGGTTTGCCACAGGAGAGCATTACCCGTTCCAAACAATTTCGCATCAGAAAGATTGCCCTGCATTATCTAGCTGAAAAAAGGCCCCTTTATAGTAAATACCGGTTTGACGTAGTGTCCATCTTGTTGAATAACGAAGAATGCCAGTTAGAACTATTTCGAAACGCTTTTTAGGGTTGGGAAAAAGGTATTCCAAGGGTTTATGTCAAATCTATTTATCTAAATATTGCGTTAATTATATGAGCAGTCCCGGTAGGGGAGTGGTTAGGTGCTGGCACTTGTTAAATCCCTGACGTTAGCAGGAATGGAAGCCGCAAAAATTCAAGTAGAGGTGGATGTGTCTTCAGGATTGCCCAGTTTTGATCTGGTTGGTTTACCTGACACTGCTGTCAGGGAATCAAAGGAAAGAGTCAGGACTGCCATCAAGAATTCAGGTTTTGAGTTTCCTGCCAAACGGATTACCGTCAACCTGGCACCGGCAGATCTAAAGAAGGAGGGCCCGGGCTTTGACCTTCCTATTGCTGTAGGCATTTTGGCCTGCACCGGTCAGTTAAACAGTGATCTTTGGCAAGATTGCTTTTTTATTGGGGAATTATCCCTAAAGGGAGATTTGAGAAGTATCCCCGGGGCTCTGTCCATGGCTTGGCATTTAGCCCAAAGTAATCGAGGAGAACAATTGATAGTACCCATAGACAACGGCCATGAGGCCGGGCTGATTAAAAACGCTAAAATAGTAGCTGTTTCTGACTTAAGGGAACTGGTCTCTTTTCTAAATGGTGAGCTCACTATTGAGCCTTTAACGGTGAATCCTGAAGATTTCTTTCTCAGGGCTAAACCAAATGGTGCTGAATTTGATATGATCCGGGGCCAAGGGGGAGTCAAACGGGGCTTGGAAATCGCTGCGGCAGGAGGACATAATGTACTGTTGATGGGTCCCCCCGGAGCGGGAAAGACACTTCTTGCCCGGAGCCTCACTTCTATTTTGCCTCCTCTGGGATTACAAGAGGCTTTGGAGGTCAGCCGGATTTACAGCGTTGCCGGTCTTTTAACGAGAGAACATCCCTTAATCGTGGAAAGGCCTTTTCGAACGCCCCATCATACAGCTTCAACGGCAAGTGTGATTGGGGGAGGCAGAACACCTAAGCCGGGAGAACTTAGTTTAGCCACCCACGGTATTCTGTTTTTAGATGAGCTTTTAGAGTTCCGGCGGGACGTGCTGGAGGCATTGCGCCAGCCTTTAGAGGACCGTCGGATCACGGTGACCAGAGTCCAGGCATCCTATGATTATCCCGCTGATTTTATGCTGGTCGCAACAGCAAATCCTTGTCCGTGCGGTTATTACGGAGATCGGGAACGGGAATGCAACTGCACCCCCTACCAAATTCAGAAATACCGGAACAAGCTATCCGGACCTTTGCTGGATCGGATTGACTTGCAAATGGAAGTGCCAAGGCTGTCTCTCGAAGAACTCCAAGCAGAGGACAATGGAGAGGATGCCCAGGCGGTCAGGGAGCGGGTTACAGTTGCTCGCCGGCGCCAGACGGAGCGTTTGAGGAGTCATGGCCTGTATTGTAATGCCCAGATAAAGGGACCTATGGTGCAGGAATTTTGTCCTGTGAACGAAGAGGGGACCAAACTGCTGCACAGGGCTTTTGCCCAGTTGGGCTTGAGTATGCGTGCTCATCATCGATTGATTAAAATAGCCCGTACAATTGCTGACCTGGAAGGAAGTGAACTGATCACCGGCAGTCACATTGCAGAAGCACTTCAATATCGTTTCCTTGACCGGCAAACTATTTAAACAGCGGATTTTACTGGTATAAGAGACGGTTCTCTGCTATAATATGGTATATACGGTCTATCAATAGTTTGGAAGGAGTGACAGAATGTTTTATTTGTATGCATTTTTAGGAATGTTTTTGCAGCTTTTTGTGCTGATATTGATCTTAAACGGTTTGACTAAAGAGGATAAACAAGCTCAGGAAATCTGTTCACATCATTAAGGGGAATTTCCCCTTTTTTATTTATTTAGGCATGAGTTTTTGGGAGGGAGGCAAACTACATCTTACATCATCCTGGAAAGGAGTATTAGTAGTTCCATCATGCAGGAAAGAGATTATTTGGTTGGTTTAAAGCATATTCCGGGTATGGGTGCTAAAACTATCAACCTACTGGTGCAATATTTCGGTAGTGCCCAACATTTGTGGCATGTGTCCGAAAAGGAATTAAGACAGCATCCCCAGCTAACAGATAATTTTATAGAAAAGTTTTTTTACCATCGAAAGGGTCTTAATTTAGAGGAAATTTTAGCAAGTCTAGCTAATAAAGGGATTAAGACAGTAACTGTTTTAGATGAACATTATCCAATTAATCTCCGGCAGATCTATGATCCACCCCTTGTGTTATTTTATCAAGGGGAATGGAGTAAAGTAGACGCTCAGGCATTAGGTATAGTCGGCTCAAGAAAAGCAACCGTTTATGGTCAAAAGGTGGCAGAAAAGCTGGGCAGGGAATTAGCCCAAGCCGGTTTTGTCATTGTCAGCGGAATGGCCAGGGGAATTGACAGCCATGCTCACCGGGGGTGTCTTGAGGTTGACGGGCGGACGATTGGGGTGCTGGGTTCAGGACTGGATGTAATCTATCCCAGAGAAAACTATAAGCTTGCTGAACAGATTAAAGCAAACGGGGTTCTTCTTACTGAGTATATTCCCGGGACTGCCCCTATAGCCGGTAATTTTCCTGCTCGTAACCGCATTATCGCCGGCCTGTCTCTTGGAGTCATAGTAGTGGAAGCAGCAATCAAATCAGGGGCTCTGATTACTGCTGATTTTGCTTTAGAGGCGGGAAGGGATGTCTTTGCCGTTCCCGGACCTATTTCAAGCCCCAACAGCAAAGGAACTCATCACCTGATCAAACAAGGAGCCAAACTGGTGGATCAGGTGGGAGATATTTTAGAAGAATATCGCGTTGTTGAGGACGCTGCTGAAACGGAAATTCAAGGGACCATGTTTAATTTAACGGACGATGAACAGGCAATTTACGATGTGTTAAGCTTGACACCTCTCCGGGTAGAGGAATTGGCACACATCACCCGTTGGGCCCCCGGCAAAATTCAGACGGTATTATCTCTGTTGGAGCTTCATGGACTGATAGAACAACTTCCCGGCAGACAGTTCATTAGAAAAAGCCTTTAGTAAGAGGAGTCTAAAGGTTTTTAACTTGACTATAATAATAGAGGTTAGTACCATTGTTACTTGAGGTGAATTCTATTGTCCAAAGTATTAGTCATTGTTGAGTCGCCGGCAAAAGCAAAGACAATAGCCAATTTTTTAGGTCCGAAAAAGTATATAGTTAAGTCCTCTATGGGTCATATCCGGGACTTGCCTAAAAGTCAATTAGGTGTAGATGTTGATAATAACTTTGAACCTAAATATATTACCATTAGAGGCAAAGGTGAAATACTAAAGGAATTACGTTCCCTTGCCAAAAAAAGTGACCGGATTCTATTGGCTCCCGACCCGGATCGGGAGGGAGAGGCAATTGCTTGGCATTTACAACAGATTTTAGGCATTGACGATCAGGAAAAATGCCGGATTGAATTCAACGAGATTACCAAAAAGGCTATTCAGGAAGCAGTGAAAAAACCAAGGCAAATCGATGAACATCGAGTGAGTGCTCAACAAGCCCGGCGAGTTTTAGACCGGCTGGTAGGATATAAGTTGAGTCCCCTTCTATGGGCTAAGGTTCGCAAAGGTCTTAGTGCCGGTAGGGTGCAATCGGTGGCAGTCAGGCTGATTGTAGAACGGGAAAATGAAATTGAAAACTTCAAACCGGAAGAATACTGGAGCTTGACAGCCAAACTGGTCAAGGAGAACAAAGAACATCTCTTGGCCAAGTTGTTTAAGGACCAAAAGGGGGAAGCAATTCACATTGCCAGTCAAGCTGAAATGGACCGGGTGATGGAAAACCTGAAAGACGCTTCTTACTTGGTTACTTCCGTAAAAAAGAAAGAAAGAAAGCGCAAGCCCTATCCTCCCTTTACTACCAGCAGCTTGCAGCAAGAAGCCTATCGCAAATTAGGTTTTGTGGCCAAAAAGACGATGCGCTTGGCGCAGCAACTGTACGAAGGTATTGAGCTGGGAAAAAAAGGCGGCACTCATGGACTGATCACTTATATTCGGACGGATTCTACCAGAGTCGCCAATATAGCTCAAGACGAAGCTCGAAAATATATTAATGATGAGATTGGTCCTGACTATGTTCCGGAAAAACCCAATCAATATACTACGAGCGGAAAAAAACAGGACGCCCATGAGGCTATCCGACCTACTTCGGTATTGAGAACCCCTGACAGTGTCAAAGAGTATTTGTCAAGGGACCAGCTTCGTCTTTACCGGTTAATTTGGGAACGGTTTGTGGCCAGCCAAATGAGTTCGGCAGTCATCGATGTTACCACAGTGGATATTACTGCCAATGATTACCAGTTTCGGGCCACAGGCTCCATTATCAAGTTTCCGGGCTTTTTAAGAGTCTATGGAGAAAATCATGAGGAAGACAGTGAAGAAAGCGGGTTCTTGCCGGAACTGGTTGAAGGAGAAGTGCTGCAGCTTAACAGGTTGGAGCCTAAGCAACATTTTACTCAACCGCCTCCCCGCTATTCGGAAGCTTCTTTGGTGAAGACCCTTGAGGAATTAGGTATTGGCAGACCCAGTACTTATGCACCTACAATCGATAATATCCTTAATCGTGGATATGTAGTTAGAGAGAAAAAACAATTTGCTCCCACCGAACTGGGTATAATTGTAGTAGATTTACTAAAGGAATTTTTCCCTGAGATAATTGAAATTGAGTTTACCGCCAATATGGAACAGAAGCTGGATGAGATAGAAGAAGGGGAACTGGATTGGAAACAGGTTATCCAGGAGTTTTACCAGCCTTTTGCCAAGCTGCTGGAACATGCTGAGCAGGAAATGGGTCCGGTTGACATCCCCGATGAGGAAACGGATGAAAAATGTGAAAAATGCGGTCGCAATATGGTGATCAAGATGGGTCGATACGGCAAATTTATCGCCTGCCCCGGATTCCCTGAGTGTCGTAATACACGTCCTTTACTACAAACAATTGGTGTTCCTTGTCCCGCTTGCGGTGCAGATATTGTGGTAAGAAAAACCAAAAAGGGGAGAGCCTTTTATGGTTGCAGCAGATTTCCTGAGTGTGACTGGGTGTCATGGAACAAGCCTACTACCGAAAAATGTCCCAGCTGTGGTGAAATACTAGTGGAAAAGTCAAATCGTAAAGAACAAAAACTGGTCTGCTCCAGAGAGGATTGTGATTACCAGCGTTTGTCCCCACCGATCAACCACTAGTGGAGGTATTGAGATGCAAAAATTGTTAATCGTCGGTGCCGGTTTGGCAGGGGCCGAAGCAGCCTGGCAGGCAGCGAAACGAGGCATTGCTGTGGAGCTATGGGAAATGAGACCCCAGAAAATGACTCCTGCCCATGAAACCGGTTTATTTGCGGAACTCATCTGCAGCAACTCACTAAAAGCTATCAGCTTGGATAATGCTTCAGGTTTATTGAAAGAGGAAATGTGCTTGCTTGATTCCATTATTGTCAAAACTGCCCATGAACACCGTGTTCCTGCCGGCGGGGCTTTGGCCGTTGACAGGAATGCTTTTGCTCAAGCAATAACTGAGTTCCTCACTGGCCATCCATTGATTACCGTTGTTAATGAAGAGATGACTTCCATACCGGAACATAGACCGCTAATCATTGCGACCGGCCCTTTGACTGAAGGGGCTTTTGCCGGGGCTTTCGGCGAATTAATCGGGGAAGATTATTATTATTTCTTTGATGCTGCAGCACCGATTGTTACCCTATCCTCAATTGATGAGACAAAAGTATTTCGTTCATCCCGCTATGGAAAAGGAGAGGACGATTATATTAATTGTCCCATGACCCAAGAAGAGTATGAAATTTTTTATCACGCATTGCTGGAAGGGGAAGTACATCCTAAAAAACCATTTGAAAAAGAAAGTTATTTTGAGGGGTGTATGCCGGTAGAAGTTCTGGCCCGGCGGGGTAAGCAGACACTGTTATACGGGGCCTTGAAACCGAAAGGCCTGGTTGATCCCAAGACGGGAAAAGAACCATTTGCAGTGGTTCAACTCCGGCAGGATAATAAAGAAGGGACTCTTTACAATTTGGTTGGTTTTCAGACCAATTTGAAGTGGCCTGAGCAAAAAAGAGTGTTCAGTCTCATTCCCGGACTGGAACAAGCTGAATTCGTGCGTTATGGAGTAATGCACAGGAACAGTTTTATCAATGCTCCCAAACTGTTGGAACCGACAAATCAGTTGAAAAGACAGCAGGGCATTTTTGTAGCCGGACAGTTGACAGGGGTTGAGGGCTATGTCGAATCTGCGGCCAGTGGGTTAGTGGCTGGTATTAATGCTGCCCGCTTGGTTTTGGGTTTGGATCTCCTAACTTTTCCTGTGGACACGGCCATCGGTGCTCTCCACCATTATTTGGCTACCGCATCCCCTACCAATTTTCAACCCATGGGTATCAATTTCGGATTGCTACCTCCTTTAGAAACCAGAATTAGAAATAAAAGGGAACGAAATCAGCAAATTTCCCAAAAAGCTTTGGCTTCTTTAGCAAAATTTAAGCAAATTAATGGGATTTAATATTGAACTTGCTAAATAACTGTGGCAACATTAACATAGTAGGGATTTTTAGGGGGCTTCTCTCATGGAGGGTATAGATAGTTGGGTAACCAAATATGAATTGTACTTGCAGGTGGAAAAGAACTATTCTCCTCACACGGTAAAAGGTTACTTGCATGATCTTCATGAGTTTCTCCAATATTCATTTTCTTCAGCCCAGGACAATTCCTTGATGGAACCGCACAATTGGCAGGTGCGAAACTACTTAGGGCATTTGCGGCTCAAGGGACTGTCCAGGGGGACAATTGCCAGAAAACTGGCAGCTATCCGGAGTTTTTACAATTATCTCTTAAGGCAGGAAGTTATTAACCGCAGCCCATTGGACCTGATTTCCACTCCTAAAAAGACAAAGCAGTTGCCCAGGTTTTTGCATTATCCGGATATAGAGCAATTGCTTGAAGCCATACCGGTTGATACTGATTTGGGGCTTCGAAACAGAGCTTTAATTGAAACATTATATGCTTCAGGTTTACGTGTATCGGAACTGGTTAGTCTAGATATTGATGATTTAAATTTAGATATCGGCAGTGTACGGGTAACCGGGAAAGGTAATAAAGAACGAATAGCGCCCCTGGGTACGATCAGTATTAGATGGCTTAAACGATACATAGACACCGGCAGAAACAATTTAATGAGAGATCCTCATACAAAGGCCCTGTTTTTGAACAACCGGGGGAAGCGGTTGTCAGACAGAGGTGTCAGGGGTATCATTGACAAATGTGTCAATGAGGCTGCTATGACCCTCAAAATATCACCTCATTGGTTGCGGCATTCTTTTGCCACTCACATGTTGGATAGAGGTGCTGATTTACGGGCAGTACAGGAATTATTGGGCCATGCCAGTCTTTCCAGTACCCAAGTATATACTCATGTTACCGGGGCTCGCCTAAAGGATGTCTATCTAAAGTCTCATCCCAGAGCTTAAGGGGGAGAAAAAATGCATGCAACTACCATTATCGGAGTTCGCAAAGACGGTCAAGTAGCGCTGGCCGGTGACGGTCAAGTGACGATGGGCAACAATATGATCATGAAGCATGGTGCCCGCAAAGTGCGCAGGCTTTATCATGGGAAGGTTTTGGCCGGTTTTGCCGGTTCGGTAGCCGACGCCTTTACTTTATTTGAAAAATTTGAAGGTAAACTGGAAACGTATAGGGGTAATTTGGCCAGGGCAGCCATTGAATTAGCTAAAGATTGGCGTTCCGACCGGGTGTTAAGGCGCTTGGAGGCGCTGCTACTGGTAGCCGATGAAGATTCCCTATTGATTATTTCCGGCAATGGGGAAATCATTGAGCCTGATGAGCCAATAGCGGCCATAGGTTCAGGAGGCGGCTTCGCTTTGGCTGCCGGCAAAGCACTGTTTAAGCATAGCAACTTAACTGCCGAAGAAATTGCCAAAGAAGCACTGCTGACTGCTGCTTCTATTTGTGTTTATACGAACGATCAAATTACGGTGGAAAAATTGTAATTGATTTTAGGAAAAAGGGGGAAAATAATGGATAGTCTGACTCCCAGACAAATTGTGGAGGAACTAGACAAATATATTGTCGGCCAGCAAGAAGCCAAAAAGACTGTGGCTGTAGCTCTTAGAAACCGCTATCGGAGGAGTTTATTAACTCCTGCCTTACAAGAGGAAGTAACCCCGAAAAACATCATTTTAATTGGTCCAACCGGAGTGGGGAAAACCGAAATCGCCAGGCGTTTGGCTCGTTTGGTGAAAGCCCCTTTTTTAAAGGTGGAAGTTACAAAGTTCACAGAAGTAGGCTATGTAGGCCGGGATGTGGAATCCATGGTAAGGGATCTGGTAGAAGTAGCTATCCGGATGGAGAAAAATGAAAAAGTCCGGGAAGTTGAAGAAAAGGCCGAAGAAGCGGCCAATGAAAGGCTATTAGACTTAATAGTGCCCTATCCTCAAAATAATAAGTCTAATCGAAATCCTCTGGAGTTTATTTTTGGATCACCTGTCAATAATAGTAATAAAGAAGAATACCAGGAACAATATCAAACTCAAGTAAGGCAGGTGGAGGAAAAAAGGGCTATTTACCGGCAAAAGCTTAAAAGATTGGAGTTAGAAGATGAATTAGTGGAAGTGGAATTAGAGGACAATGCTCCTTCGATGCTTGAGGTGTTTACCGGATCCGGCATGGATGAAATGGGGATCAATTTACAGGATATGCTGGGAGGGATGTTGCCCAAAAAGAAAAAGAAAAGAAGACTCAAAGTGGCTGATGCTCGAAAGTATTTAATACAAGAAGAAGCTGACAAATTGATTGATATGGATGAAGTAAGCAGCAACGCTATTCGGCGAGTTGAACAGAACGGTATTATCTTTCTGGATGAAATTGATAAAATTGCCGAAAAAGAAGGAGCTTATGGCCCGGATGTTTCCAGAGGCGGGGTTCAGAGAGATATTCTTCCTATTGTAGAGGGAGCTACTGTAGTAACTAAATATGGGCCGGTGAAAACTGATCACATTTTGTTTATTGCCGCCGGTGCTTTCCATGTAGCTAAGCCTTCGGATCTTATTCCGGAACTGCAGGGCCGTTTCCCGATTAGGGTGGAACTCCAGAGTTTAACGGTAGAAGATTTTAAGCAGATTTTAACTGAACCGCAGAACTCTTTAATTAAGCAATATGTGGCATTGTTGGCAACAGAAAACATAAAAGTAGAATTTTCGGCAGATGCCATTGCGGAAATCGCGAAAATTGCTTATGATATAAACGCCCGGAGTGAAAATATAGGGGCCAGACGTTTGCATACTATTTTGGAAAAACTGCTACAAGACCTGTTTTTTGAGGCCTCTGACATAGGGCCTGCGTCTATAAACATAGATGCGGATTATGTGAGAAAACAGCTTCAATCCATTGCCGAAGATGAAGATTTAAGCAGATACATTTTATAACATTAGTAGTAGTTGAGAGAGGGGTAATGATTTATGATGAACAGTCTATTAGAAAAAACACGACTCATTAACAGGCAGCTGCAAAAATCAGCGGGGAATCCAGTTGACTTTGATGAAATGGCACAGGTGCTCAGAGATGTAATCAACGCCAATTGCTATATCATCGGGCGCCACGGTAAGATTCTTGGTTATGCTTTTGTGGAAGGCTTCACTTGTGAGATTATGGAGGATATTGTTTATCGTTCCGAGCGCTTTCCTGAGGAATACAACGAAGAACTATTGCGAATTAGCGAAACTAAAGCCAACTTTAATCAGGAAGGGAATAGCTGCATTTTCGGTGATAAAACCGAATGTATTTTCCAAAATAAAATTACCACTGTAGTACCGGTAATGGGCAGCGGACAAAGATTAGGTACTTTGGTCCTGTCCAAGTTCAGTGTGCCTTTCACCGATGAAGATTTGATTTTGGCGGAATACGGTGCCACTGTTGTTGGTATGGAAGTTTTACGCGCTAAAGCGGACCGCATCGAAGAGGAAGCCCGCAAAAGAGCTGCTGTCCATATTGCTTTGGGAACCTTGTCTTATTCAGAATTAGAGGCGGTAGAACATATTTTTGCCGAGTTAGAAGGGGACGAGGGAGTTCTGGTGGCCAGCAAGATCGCCGATCGTGCCGGAATTACCCGTTCGGTAATTGTCAATGCTTTAAGAAAGTTTGAAAGTGCCGGCGTTATTGAATCCAAATCCCTGGGGATGAAGGGTACTTATATCCGTGTCCTTAATGATAACCTCATGGAGGAGCTCAATAAGCTTAAACGATAAAAAAGAACCGAAAAGGTTCTTTTTTGCTTGCTGACCAATTAGTTAATGCCAAATCGATGTTAATCGTGGGCGAAAGACGAAGCCCGGTTTGGGGATGAGCTCAGTCGCCCCCGGATGCCTCCTAATTCGCACTTTACGGATGCTCAGACTGTTGACAAAGTATCATTTTCGGTAGATCGCTTACGGCTGTAATGTTTGCTTCGCTGTTCTGATTCTGGCTCCAATTCAGCCCTTCGATTAACATCGATTTGCTTTTTGTTGATAGTCTGAAAAGAACTGAAAACGTTTTCTTAATAATGCGCATAGAGATAGGCATTTTTGGCAAGAATTTATGTGTATATCCTTGTCTGGCTTATTGCGATTGCCAATTTCCTATGCTATACTAGGTTTTGGTGTAAAATACACACGCTTCTCAATTGGAGAAAGGGTGCCTACGGGTCTTTCTCGAAAATGCGAGGAGTGGAGGTCTAAAACCAGGGAGAGGAGGTGGAGTATAGTGGCAGTGATTTCTATGAAACAGCTATTAGAAGCCGGGGTTCATTTCGGGCATCAGACCCGTCGTTGGAACCCGAAAATGGCTCCTTATATTTTTACTGAACGTAATGGGATCTATATTATAGATTTGCAAAAGACAGTGAAAAAAGTCGAAGAGGCTTATGATTTCGTAAGGAGTCTCGCTAGCGAAGGTAAAAGCATCTTGTTTGTCGGGACTAAGAAGCAAGCCCAGGAGTCCATTCGTGAAGAAGCAGAACGCTGCGGCATGTTTTATGTGAATGAGAGATGGTTAGGCGGCATGCTGACTAACTATCAAACTATCCGTAAGCGGATCGATCGTCTTCACGAGTTGGAGAGAATGGAAGAAGAAGGCAAGTTTGCTTTGTTGCCCAAAAAAGAAGTGGCTCAGCTGTTGGGTGAAAGGGATAAGCTACAGCGGTTCCTGGGTGGTATTAAAACCATGAAGGGACTACCGGGTGCTCTTTTCATCGTAGACCCCAGGAAAGAAAGGATTGCTCTGGCTGAAGCAAGAAAACTGGGTATTCCGGTGATCGCCATTGTAGATACTAACTGTGATCCTGATGAAGTGGACTACGTAATACCCGGAAACGATGATGCTATTCGAGCGGTTAAACTGCTGACCAGTAAAATAGCTGACGCTGTGTTGGAAGGAACCCAGGGCCAAGTTGGCCAGGAAGCGGAACCCGAAGTGGAAGATGAAGAATAATTTCTGATTGGTATGGCTGTGCCGCCCCTAAAAGGAGGTGAATATCCATGATTACTGCTGCAATGGTTAAGGAATTGAGGGAACGAACCGAAGCAGGTATGATGGATTGCAAGAGGGCTCTTCAGGAAACTAATGGTGACATGGAAGCGGCAGTTGCGTATCTGAGGGAAAAAGGATTAGCAGCTGCGGCTAAGAAAGCAGGCCGTTTGGCCAGCGAAGGACTCGTTGAGTCTTATATTCACGGTATGGGCAGAATCGGTGTCTTAGTTGAAGTTAACTGTGAGACTGATTTTGTGGCCAAAACGGACAAGTTCAAAGAGTTATGCCATGATATCGCCATGCATATAGCGGCGTCCCGTCCTGAATACGTGTCCCGGGAAGAGGTGCCTGCTGAAGTAATTGACCAAGAAAGATCAATTCTCAAGGCACAGGCTCTTAACGAGGGTAAACCAGAGAAAATTGTAGAAAAAATGGTTGAGGGCCGGATCGAGAAATACTATAAAGAAGTCTGCTTGTTAGAGCAACCTTTCGTAAAAGACCCGGATATAACTGTACGGGATTTGGTCACCCAAGCCATCGCAACTATCGGAGAAAATATTTCCGTACGTCGTTTTGTGCGCTTTGAACTGGGTGAAGGACTAAGTAAGCGTGCTTGCGATTTAGCAGCGGAAGTAGAGGCTATGACTAAGCAAAGATAAAAAGAGAGCACATTAGTGTTCTCTTTTTTTAGAACAAAGTTTTTTTAAAAAAGGAATTCCGTTCAATACGTAGAATATCTGTACCTTAGGTAAACGGAGGTTACTTAGTCCGATGACAAAACCAAAGTTTAAAAGAGTTGTTTTAAAGCTCAGCGGAGAGGCACTGGCGGGGAAACAAGGATTTGGTCTGGAGCATGCGATGCTACGTACGGTGGCAGAGCAAGTGAAAGACGTCACTGAACTGGGTGTAGAGGTAGCAGTTGTAGTTGGCGGAGGTAATCTCTGGCGAGGCGTAGCCGGTTCAAATCAAGGCATGGATAGGGCTACTGCAGACTATATGGGCATGTTGGCTACGGTGATGAATGCCTTGGCCCTTCAGGACGCTTTCGAACAAAATGGCATTGATACCCGAGTCCAGACTGCTATTGAGATGCGTGAGATTGCGGAACCTTACATTAGACGCAGAGCCATGAGACACCTGGAAAAAGGTCGTGTGGTGATCTTTGGAGCCGGCACAGGCAACCCGTATTTCTCCACCGATACTACGGCGGCTTTAAGGGCTGCGGAAATTGAAGCAGATGTAATTTTAATGGCCAAAAAAGTTGACGGAGTATATGATTCTGATCCGGTCAAAAATCCCCAAGCAAAACGGTATGAGCAACTCAGTTATATCGAAGTGCTGAATCAGGGGCTGGGCGTAATGGATTCTACAGCTGCCTCATTATGTATGGATAACAACATACCAATCATTGTCTTTGATTTGACTCGAAAGGGGAACATCCTTAAAGTAGTGCTTGGTGAAAAAATCGGAACATATGTAGGGAGGGAGTATGATGACGGAACAACTTTTCCAGGAAGCCGAGGATAAGATGAAAAAAGCAATCGAGGCTATGAAAAGGGACTTGGCTTCGATTCGGGCGGGGAGAGCTAACCCGGCCTTGTTGGACAAGGTACAAGTGGACTATTACGGTACTATGACTCCGGTTAATCAACTTGCCAGTATTTCAGCGCCTGAACCACGACTGTTAGTAATTCAGCCCTGGGATAAGACGGTAATTGCCAGTATTGAAAAGGCCATTTTAAAATCAGATCTCAACCTGACTCCTTCCAACGACGGTACTATAATTAGGATTGCTATTCCTCAACTAACCCAGGAACGCCGTCAGGAACTGGTTAAACTGGTGAAGAAAAAAGCCGAAGAATACAGGGTAGTAATTAGAAATATTCGCCGGGAAGCTAATGATGGAGTCAAGTCTTTGGAAAAAGATAAGAGCCTTTCTGAGGATGAGGCAAAAAAGGCTCAAGAACAAATTCAAAAACTGACCAACGAGTATGTGGAGCAAGTAGATAAGGTACTCGCTAACAAAGAAGCAGAAATAATGGAAGTTTAGGAAGGGTAACCTCCGGATTATAAAACAACAAATGGGTTCCGTGGTCGGGTGGACTTGTTTGCTGTTTATGATCAATCGTCGTTGTTGCTGTGAAAGGAGGTGTAAACGTTGTTCCGTATCACTGATGAGTGTATTGCATGTGGCATCTGTGCTGATGAATGCCCCAGCGGTTCTATTTCTGAAGGAGACGACATTTTCGTCATCGATCAAGATACTTGCACAGAATGTGGTGCATGTCAGGATGCATGCCCCAACGATGCAATTGTTGAAGAGTAATCATTAAACCCCCTCTGGTGAGGGGGTTTGTTACTAAAAATACAGTTATTGGGAGACTGCGATGTTGCGATTACCTTTTTTCAGGGGTAAAACCGGGGTTAGCCGGGAGAAACCGTCGAAGTTGGAGTTATCAGGTGAAATCCCTACCCATATAGCCATTATTATGGACGGTAATGGCCGCTGGGCCCAAAAAAGAAATCTACCTCGGGCAGCTGGCCATCGCAAAGGAGTAGAATCTTTGCGGGCGATGGTGGAGGCGTGCTTGGAATTAGAGGTTAAAATATTGACGGTTTATGCTTTTTCTACAGAGAATTGGAAAAGGCCTAAAGAAGAAGTTGATATTTTGATGAATCTATTAGTAGAGTATTTGCAGAAAGAGATAAATGAACTGGACCGGCAAGGAGTAAGAATTTCTCCCATCGGTGAAATCAGCCGGTTGCCTGTTCCTGCTGTACGCCAATTGGAAAAGGCCGTGAAGCAGACGGCAGCTAATGACCGGTTAATTTTAAATATCGCCTTGAATTATGGAGGTAGAGCCGAAATAGTGAATGCCGTAAAAGAAGTTGCCCGGCTTTTAGTTAATGGTGAGTTGGCATTCGAAGAAATTACGGAAGAGGTTATTTCCCAACATTTAGCTACCAAAGATATGCCTGATCCTGACTTATTGATCAGGCCTTCGGGGGAATACCGCATCAGCAACTTCTTGTTGTGGCAGATTGCTTATACTGAGTTTTGGATTACTGATGTTCTGTGGCCGGATTTCAGAAAAGAGCACCTTGTAGAAGCCATTCGGGCGTATCAAAAACGTGATCGCCGTTTTGGCGGGTTACGACTATAAATGTGAGGTGTTTATATGTTATGGCAGCGGGTGGTGACTGCAGTTATCGGGATACCGCTTATTTTGCTTGTTTTTTATTTTGCCGGTGTTCCCTTGATGATCGTATCTTTAGTGGCTGCGGCGATGGGGATTAATGAGTTTATTCGCCTTGAAAAAGCAATGGGTTTAACTCCTTTGGCAATTTGGAGTTATGTAATAGGTTTAATTTGCCTTTTGTTTGGCATATACTTATGGCATGGACAATATTTTTCATTGGCCATGTGGGTCGTTTTCCTGGCATCGTCAGCCCATTTCCTAATCCTATTTCCCGAGCGGAATCTTGGTGATTTGGGGGCAACTTATCTGGGAGGTTTGTATGTAGGCGGCCTTTTTAGTTTTTTAATTCGATTGCGGGAGTTTCACCCTGAGGGCTGGATGTTGGTAATACTTGTCTTTTTGCTCACTTGGGCTAATGATACGGGAGCTTTTTTTATTGGCTCCAAGTTTGGCAAACATCGTCTTTCCCCTAAATTAAGCCCTAAAAAAAGTATAGAAGGTTTTGTTGGAGGGC